>WTJX01000434.1 GCA_011524675.1 Cytophagales bacterium | reverse complement strand
TAGTTAAAAGCGGAATCCCTGCTTAAAAGGAACAATATATTTGTAAAAAATAAAAATAGTATTATCTTTGCGCTCTTATTGACAAAAATAGTATTCAATGTACTTGACAAGCGAAGTAAAGAAAGAACAGTTTAAAAAACACGGTTTCAATAAAAAGTCAGAGGACACAGGTTCTGCTGAATCACAAATAGCACTTTTCTCATTCAGAATAGCTCATTTAACAGAGCATTTGAAAGAAAATAAAAAAGACCACTCTACAAGGAGAGGTTTGATACAGTTAGTTGGTAAGAGAAGAAAATTATTAAACTACTTATACAAAAAAGATATCACTAGATATAGAGCGGTATTAGCTGATTTAAATCTCAGAAAATAAGCTTTCTTCAAAAACATTTTAATCGAAAGAGGGGAATAAACCCCTCTTTTTTATTTTCATTTAAAACGAAAAGGTAACAGTATGTTTCCCAACTTTCATTCCACAGAATTCTCTTTACCGAACGGTACAAAAATAACCCTAGAAACTGGAAAATTAGCCAAACAAGCAGATGGAGCTGTGGTTTTAAAAGCAGGTAATACCATGATACTTGCAACAGTAGTATCAAGTGTTGATGCAAAAGATGGTGTAGATTTCCTACCACTATCTGTAGATTACCAAGAAAAATTTGCTTCCGCAGGAAAGATACCAGGTGGATTTTTGAAAAGAGAAGGGAAACTATCCGATCATGAAGTATTGGTATGTCGTTTGATAGATAGAGCTATCAGACCTCTATTTCCAGATGATTACCATGCAGATACACAAGTCATGGTCGCCCTCCATTCTTCTGACCCAGAAGTATTGCCAGAACCTTTGGCAGCATTGGCAGCATCCGCAGCCATTACCATTGCAGACATTCCTTTCGCTGGACCTATCTCAGAAGTAAGAGTAGCTAGAGTAGAAGGGGAGTTTATCATCAATCCAACAGCATCTGAATTAGCAGATTCTGACATAGACATGACCATAGCAGCTTCTGAAACCGAAATCCTTATGGTGGAAGGGGAAATGAAGGAAGTCTCAGAACTAGAGATGATCGAAGCCATTAAAGTGGCACATGAAGCTATCAAGGTACAGTGTCAAGCACAAAAAGAATTAGAGCAGCTTGTAGGTAATACTGAGAAAAGAGAATATTCTCATGAGGTAAATGATGAAGAGATAAAGGAAAAGGTATTCTCAGACCTCAAAGCACAAGTACTCCAAACAGCAAGAGAAAGAATTGTAAACAAGAAAAAAAGGTCTGAAGCCTTCAAAACGATTCTTGAAGACTACATTGCTCAACTACCCGAAGAAACTGAAGAGGCTTATATAGCGTTAGTAGAAAAGTATTATAAAAAGCTTCAAAAAGAAGCTGTGAGAGAGATGGTTTTGGAAGATCGTGTGAGAATGGATGCTAGACAACTCAACGAAGTAAGACCTATCGCGTGTGAAGTAAGTACTATTCCTTTGGCGCATGGTTCATCTTTGTTTACAAGAGGAGAGACACAATCATTGACATCTGTAACCATAGGTACAAAGCAAGATGAGCAAATGATTGATGGAGCAGTTTACTCTGGAACAAATAACTTTATGCTTCACTACAACTTTCCTGGCTTTTCAACAGGAGAAGTAAGACCAAACAGAGGTCCAGGTCGTAGAGAAGTAGGGCACGGAAATCTAGCGCATAGAGCTTTGAAAAAAGTATTACCAACTGGAGGTGAAAACGATCAATTTACAGTAAGAGTAGTTTCTGACATCTTAGAGTCAAATGGCTCATCTTCTATGGCAACTGTTTGTGCAGGTTCTATGGCATTGATGGACGCAGGTATTCAAACCAAAGCACCAGTTTCTGGTATTGCTATGGGCTTAATATCTGATGCCAATACAGGAAAATATGCCATATTATCTGATATATTGGGTGATGAAGATCACTTGGGAGATATGGATTTCAAAGTAACAGGTACTGAAAAGGGAATCACAGCTTGTCAGATGGATATCAAGGTAGAAGGACTTTCTTATCAAGTATTAGAAGAAGCACTTAATCAAGCCAAAGAAGGAAGATTGCACATCCTTGGAGAAATGAGTAAAGCAATCTCTGAACCTAATGAAGATTTCAAAGCCAATGCTCCAAGATGCGAAGTAATAGTCATCAAAGGGGATAAGATAGGAGCTGTGATAGGGCCAGGTGGTAAAGTGATACAGCAGATGCAAAAAGATACAGGTGCAGTAATCTCCGTTTCTGAAACACCTGATGGTAAAGGAAACGTAAGTATTTTTGCTTCTGATGCTAAAGCACTGAACGATGCTGCTACCATGGTAAGAAATATTACTACAGACCCAGAAATAGGACAAGTTTATTCTGGTAAAGTAAAAGCAATACTTGCTTTTGGAGCAATTATTGAATTTATGCCTGGCAAAGAAGGACTACTACATATCTCTGAAATCAAATGGGAAAGAATAGAGACTATGGAAGGACTAATGGAAGAAGGAGAAGAAGTAAAAGTAAAATTATTAGATATTGACAAAAGGTCTGGTAAGTTCAAACTGTCAAGAAAAGTGTTGTTGCCTAGACCAGATGGCAAAGCACATAAAAATTAATTTATTCTTTTAGGGAACATTTCTCCATATACAACGTTGTATTAACAGAACATTTTTTTAGTAGATAAAGACAATGAGACAACTTAAGATAAGCAAACAGATAACCAATCGTGAAAGTCAGTCTTTGGATAAGTATTTACAGGAGATAGGTAAAGTAGATTTATTGACTCCTGACGAAGAAGTTGACTTAGCCAAAAGAATACGCGATGGTGATCAGATAGCATTGGAAAAGCTTACAAAAGCTAACTTGAGGTTCGTTGTTTCCGTAGCAAAACAATATCAAAATCAAGGACTTTCGTTAGGTGATTTAATCAATGAAGGTAATCTTGGCTTGATAAAAGCGGCACAAAGATTTGATGAAACTAGAGGTTTCAAATTTATCTCTTATGCAGTATGGTGGATTAGACAATCTATCTTGCAAGCATTGGCAGAGCAATCTAGGATAGTAAGATTACCACTGAATAGAGTAGGGTCATTAAACAAAATATCTAAAACTTTTTCTGAGTTAGAACAACGATTCGAAAGAGAGCCTTCTCCAGAAGAATTAGCAGATGTACTTGAGGTTACTACCAATGAGGTAGTAGATACTCTCAAAATCTCTGGAAGACATGTTTCTATGGATGCACCTTTCGTACAAGGTGAAGATAATACGCTCCTTGACGTGCTAGAAAATGATGGAGAGGTAACACCAGATTCTGGTTTGATGAACGACTCTCTAAGAAGAGAAGTACAGAGAGCACTATCAACACTCACACAGAGAGAAGCCGATGTCATAGCCTTATATTTTGGCTTGAACGGTGAACACCCAATGACATTAGAAGAGATAGGCGAGAGATTTGATTTGACTAGAGAAAGAGTGAGACAAATCAAAGAAAAAGCAATTAGAAGGTTGAGACATACTTCAAGAAGTAAAGCTCTGAAACCTTATTTAGGATAGCGATCATTATCTTCGCTTTTGAATTTACATAAGACCACGTATTTCTTGTTAGTTATAATAACTAAAGAGATAGGTGGTCTTTCTATTTTTGTAAATAAGCCAATAAAAGTATTATCATACCATTTTCTTATTCCCCCAAAACTCATGCGAGGCAAATCTATAGGGGTGAAATTTTCCTTGTTTTTCAAGTTTAAGTCTGCTTCATAGATTTTGTCGGACTTACTATAAAAAAGACTATACTCTTTTTTATCCTCTTTTTCTGAAACATAAATATCTTTAACCAAATTGGTCGATTTGCTAGTATGTATCACTATGCTTGTATCGCTCATGAGCTTTCCTTTCATAGAAAACTTTGCAGATAAAAAGTGAGATTTCTCCCAGCCATTAAACACCGTTCTATACTGTATCATAGGTCTGCCATAGAGATAAGTAACAAATGATTCTTGTCTGAATGTAGGGTAGTAAGCTTCTGCCAATATGTAGTAAGTGCTATCTAGCGTTATCACATCATGTAGCAATAGCTTTTCTTGTATCGTAACATCTTTTCCTTTTTCTGTTTTTTTTATGATGTCTTCTTCTTTCTTTTCTCTCTCTCTTTGTGGTAAGAAGTTATAGT
>WTJX01000054.1 GCA_011524675.1 Cytophagales bacterium | reverse complement strand
GCTGAGTCGTTTCAAAACACAAACCTTTGTTTGTTTTAAACAAAGAACCAGTAATAAGTATTTTTGGACGACTACTTTTGTAAGAAAAAGATTATAACAAATCGTATGCCTTATACCTTAAAATAGTGCAAACGGACTACTTAAAACGTATAACTTAAAACGTATATAAACATATGAAAAATATGAAAAGACTTATTTTGTTTTTTATCACATTGTATTTTGCACATTCCGTAAATGCAGAAGGGCAGGCTAAGTCGAAAAAGGATAAAAAGGATAAAAAAGATGAAGAAGTGCAAGAAAAGATTAAAAACCCTATTGAAGAAATGGCACAAGGAGAAGTACAGATCACTTTAGGTGCCATCTTTGGGACTAATACAGCTCTTAACAAAACCACCTCAGAAACTGTCTTAGGTTATGGGATGCAGCTTGGCGGACAATATTTTTTTAAAAAAGAAATGGCTATTGATGTTGGGGTGTCTTATTTTTCACCTTCAAGTACCACCATAGACGCGACAAGTAATACTTTAAGTTTAGGCGAGTTAAGTAATGTTTATAGTGTCAACGAACAGTATTTGGGGGTAAGGCGTTATTTTGCTTTTATGGCCATAAGACCCTATGCCATGTTGGGCTATACTAGACGTACAGAGTCAAATCACATATTGGGATTTAAGTTAGCAAATGTATTGAATGGATATACTATTGGGGGAGGAGTTGATTGGATGTTAAGTCGCTTCATGGGAGTAAATGCTCAAGTTAAGATGTTTAATGATGGAATTAAGCCAAGTCGTTTTAATTTTTATAGTTCCATAGGTTTAGTAACACTACTAAATCCCCGTTATATTAAAAAAGATGGTGATGATAGTGATCATGTTAACACAGTAAGCCGGACAATATTTAAGGGTAATGGACGCATGTCTTTTGGACCGACCTATGGCAGTGAAGTAAAATATAATGGTATGTCAGATTTATCTTTACAACCGAGCTATGGGGTAAAGGTATCTGGACAATACTTTTTTAAGAGTAGATTTGCTGCTGACTTAGCGTGGAATTACTTCTTTGTATCGCAGGCATTTAATGATGATGCTATCCTATTTCAAAATCAAGCAAATCAGATAGACTTAAACATTAGGTGTTATTTATTCCCTACTAAACATAAAATACAGCCTTACGCTTTCTTTGGTCATGGGCTCAACATTACTTCTACAGGCATAGAACATATGCCTGACATAACTATTAATCCTGGGCTCAATATGGGGGTAGGAACAGACTTTATATTGAGTCCTTCTTTTGGTCTAAATGTACAGTACCAAAGCAATTCTTTTCTGATAGAAGATCAGTCAAACGATATTGCGAGCGTTGGTTTTGTGTTTTACTAAAAACGCATATTCTTATTTCCATCCTTTTTGCAGTTTGTAGATAACTAGCGTATCTTTGCACTTTAAAACAATAGGTCTATGAGGCAGCGATTACTAAAAGATGGTTCTAAAAGGTTGGAGTATGAGATTAGAGGAATCGTAAAAAAAGCCAATCAATTAGAGGCAATCGGACAAACTATTTACTGGGAAAATATAGGTGATCCCATTCAAAAAAATGCTTCTATTCCTACATGGATCAAGGATATTGTCAAAGTATTGGCAGATCAAGATACTACTTATGGTTATTCACCCTCCAAAGGAGAGTTACCTACACGTCAGTTTTTGGCTCATAGAACCAATCAGTTAGGCAAAGTACAGATAAGCCCAGAAGATATTTTGTTTTTTAATGGTCTAGGCGACGCTATCTCAAAAGTATATCAGTACCTACATAAGGGGTCAAGAGTGATTGGCCCATCTCCTGCCTATTCTACCCACTCCTCGGGAGAGGCGGCACATGCAGGTAAAGCTCCTCTAGTGTATGAATTAGACCCACAAAATAACTGGTACCCAAATGTGGACGAACTCTATAATAAAGTAAAATACAACCCTTCTATTGTCGGAATTTTAATCATCAATCCTGACAATCCTACAGGTATGGTATATCCTTTAGAGATATTAGAGCGTATCGTAGCGATTGCAAAAGAGTTTGACCTCTTCATTATTAGCGATGAGATATACCATAGCATTACTTACAACGGGGCAAAAGCTTATTCATTGGCAGAAGTCGTAAAAGATGTGCCTGGCATAGCTATGAAAGGTATCTCCAAAGAGTTTCCGTGGCCAGGGTCGCGCTGTGGCTGGATGGAGTTTTATAATCGTAAGGCTGATACTGAGTTTGACCAATTATGTGCAGTATTAGAAGATGCCAAGATGATAGAAGTATGCTCTACCACTATGCCACAAAAAGCAATACCTGTGGTCATGTCAGATCAAAAGTACCTCCCTTACTTAGAAGAAAAAAATAAGCAAATAGGAGAGAGGAGTAAAATAATTTCTTCTATCTTACAGGATATTCCTTTTATTACCTTCAATGAAACTTTTGGTGCATTTTATAACACGATAGTGTTTAAAGAAGATGTTTTACAAGAAGGGCAATACCTACATATTGAAAATAAAGAGGCACAGGCTTTATTGGCATCTTGGTTGACAGACGATATTGCCTTTGACAAGCGCTTTGTTTATTACCTATTAGCTAGCAAAGGAGTATGTGTAGTACCTTTATCATCCTTTCATTCCGAACTCAAAGGCTTTAGAGTAACCCTATTAGAAGAAAATGAAACCTTACTTTCAGAAATCTTTGCTAAAATCAAAGATGCTTTACTAGAATATTGCGAAAGCCATCTGATAACAACGAGTGCATAAGTACTAGTCCATAGTCGATAGACTACTGTCCATGAGTTTTTAGTAGTTAGCTATTGTTTTTTTACACCTATAACACACATCATACACAACCCATAGCTCAATATTAATCACTAAACACTAATCGCTAATCATTGAAAACACAGTCATTAGTACAAAGCTGAAACTTATTAAACATTAATCACTAAACACTAACCACTAAAAAAACTCATCACACATAATCCATAACTCAGTATTAATCTCTAATCACTGAAACCTGTGCGCCCAGCTTTATTTTTCATGCCTTTGTTTCAGGACATCAACGATATCGTCCAAGGAGAACCCTTTGGCCTCTAGCAACACTAAATAATGAAACATCAAGTCTGCTGCTTCATTTTTGAATAAGTCAGCATCGTTATCTTTGGCTTCAATTACAGTTTCTACAGCTTCTTCGCCTACTTTCTGTGCTATCTTATTGATACCCTTTTGGAACAAACTGGCAGTATATGAGGAAGAAGGGTCCTCGTCTTTTCTTTCGTTTATAATGCCTTGTAGATAGTTTAAGAAAGCACCTTTACCTTTATTTTTTTCAAAAAAGCAAGTATCTGCACCTGTATGGCACACAGGACCTACAGGATTTACTTTGATGAGCAATGTATCATGGTCACAGTCTTCATGCATTTCTACTACATTCAGAAAATTACCAGATGTCTCTCCTTTAGTCCAAAGACGTTGTTTGGTACGGCTAAAAAAAGTAACTACTTTTTCTTTTTTTGTTTTTTCTAAGGCTTCTTCATTCATATAACCTAGCATCAGTACTTTGGCACTAGAAGCATCTTGAATAATAGCAGGTATTAAGCCATCTGTTTTTATAAAGTCCACTATTTCTACATTTTTTGAAGGTTCAAAATTCAAGATTCCAAAAGCAAATTCCAAATTTTAAAAATGTTTTTAATACAAGGCTTTGCATATCTCATGTTATTTTTCCACGAAATATGCTGTGCATATTGTAAGAAGGCTTTGCAAAGCTTTCTAACAGTCTTATTGTCTCAATATAATATAATCCTATAGCCTCAATATTATTACGTAGAAAACACATAGTAATCCTTTATTTTTTGCTTTTTAAATTAAATTTGTTTATCATTAAAAAAATTAGGACATTTGTCCTATTCTTAGTCTGTCAGAAGATTAAGAGCGATTATAACTTAGGCAATAAGCTGTTGAATGTCAGTATATAAAATTTTTGTTGTATCAGATACTTTGAATCTCAGGGCTGCGGAATCCATAGCTTTTCAGGCTGCTTCTCAGTTTTCTGACTTCCAATGCAAGCTTGTAAAAGTTCCTAATGTAACGACCTTAGAAAAAGTAAATGAGGTAATGGAACAGGCCAAAGAAGCACAGCCTTGTTT
>WTJX01000373.1:2877-4167 GCA_011524675.1 Cytophagales bacterium | reverse complement strand
AAGTAGAACTAAGTAAGTTGTCACAAAGAATGGCTGTGGCTACTGCTACGTTTAGTGATTCTGCTTTTCCCAATCTTGGTATGCTTACTTGATGGTTGATGTGTTTTTTGAGTGTTTCAGCAATGCCATGAGATTCACTTCCCATAAGTAAATAACCAGAAGTAGGCTTAATACTTGTGTAAATCGGTTTTCCTTCAAGTAAAGCTCCAAAGATAGCTTCCTTTTGTTTTGCTAAATAGGGTTCAAGTGCTGTATAATATGTTTTTACCCTACAAAAAGATCCCATACTGGCATTGATCACTTTGGGGTTATAACTATCTACGCAGTCAGGAGAACAGACTAATTTACTCACCCCGTACCAATCGGCAATTCTTATAATAGTACCTAAGTTACCAGGGTCTTTTACTTGATCTAATACGATGACCCAATCATTATTTGCCTCGATATAGTCATTTGGTGGGATGTCAACGATGGCTAAAGCTGTTTTGTTAGATTGAAAACTTGAAATCTGTTCCAATTCTTTTTGTGATATAGTTTCAATAGGTACATTTGTAGTCAAAAGTTCTGAGTAAAACGTATCTGTAGCATACACTTGCTTTATGTTATAGTTTGAGTCTATAAGTTCAAGAATGTTTTTTTTTCCTTGAACAATAAATTGACGATGTTCTTGTCGAAATTTTTTTATTTGTAAAGATTTGATGAATTTTATTTGTGCCTTGCTAATCACGTCTTAAATTTAGGATGTCAAAGATAAGTTTACAATTAATTAAAACGCAAACTATTTATACTTTCGTTTTCTAACTAACTAAAGCCAATCAATACTTTGTTGTTGAAGATATATTACCATAAAGAATTGTATAGCATAAAAAATACGTATAGACGAGTACCATTGTTATTGGCTCTCGGACTTTTCTTGGTTTCATGTTCGGGTACAAGACACCTGAGCGAAAATGAATATTTATTGAAAAGTCACCAGATCAAAGGCTTAAAAAAAATCCCTTATTCTGCTGTAGAAAATAGTTTTAGACAAAAACCTAATAAGAGTGTACTTTTCTCTGGCTTTAAAATTTATCTTAACCTTTATAATTTGGGTAAGAAAAAAATCTTTTATAAAGAAGACAAAACATATGATAAGATCCAAGCCCTTGATAAGGACTATGATAAGAAGCTAGAGAAAGCAAAACAAAAAAGAGATTCAACGGGCTATAGTAAGTTGTTGCTTAAAAAAGATAAGAAAGAACTGAGGCTTGAACGCCGACTATATGAGGGGAATTTATTGATGCGTGCTGG
>WTJX01000373.1:0-2867 GCA_011524675.1 Cytophagales bacterium | reverse complement strand
ATTATGTAGAAAAAACAATAGAGCAACTTGACATCATTACCACGCAACAAGGCTATCCTAAAGCTAGTATTAAAGCTGAAATAGATACTTTAAAGCGTAAGGTAAAAGTAACGTATAGAATCAAAGAAAATGAACCTTTGATCTATGATAGTTTATTTCTTGAAAGTAAAGATGAAGAGATACAACGTATTATTGCTACTAAGGCCTTTAAGCATTCTATTACGCAAGGAGATAAATATTTTGAGCAAAACCTATCTGATGAGAGAGAACAGACTTATAGGCATCTCAAAGATCAAGGCTATTATGACTTCAAAAGACAGTATATCTACTTTGAAGTAGATACTGGGCAAGTAGAAAATAAAGCATTCATCTACAAATATATAGAGCGTCCAAAAGAACAAAAAAAGCACGTACGATATAAAATAAATGAAGTTGTCTTTAGGTTGTCTGAAAATAGTACTACAGCGCATGATACGTTAGATTATAAAGGGATTTATTATGTCAATACTTCTCAAAAGTATTCAAGAAAGCTATTAGATAGTTATATCCGTATTCGTCCAGGCGAATATTATAATCTTACCAAATCTGAGAAGACACAACAAAGGCTGTCGGAGTTAGATATTTTCAAATACATCAATATTAAATTTGCAAAAGTAGATTCAAATTTATTGAATGTAACCATAGAGGCTAATCCTTTTGAAAAATACCAATTTAGTATAGAGGGAGGGGTAAGTGTGCGTGTAAGTCAAGGGAACGGTCTGCCAGGTCCGTTTGTGGATTTGAGTTTAAAAGATAGGAAATTGTTTAGAGGCTTTGAGATCTTTGAGTTTGGTACTCGCTACGCCATACAGGGACAGTCTAGTGCCTCTGATCCTGGTAAGATTCTCAAAAGTAGAGAAATAGGAGTCAATTTGACAGTCAGATTTCCTAAATTGTTAATTCCTTTTTGGAAAAACTCTACGAGCATACTTAGAGATTTCTCTCCTAGGACTAAAGTTCAATTGGGGTTTTCTGACATAGCTAGGCCAGAGTATCAAAGACAAAATTTTCAGTTTATATATTCGTATGAGTGGAGTAAGTATAGAAAACGGTTTTCTTCTCTCTCTCCTGTAAATATTAGTTTTGTAAATACTAAAAATACTACATCTGCCTTTGATCAATACTTAGATAATTTGAGAGATAATGGAAACAATCTTTTTCAGAGTTTTCAACCTTCATTCATATCTAGCATACTTTACTCTTATACATTCAATAGTAGAGATTTGTACGGAAGTACTAGGCAGTCTGACTATTTAAACTTCTTTATTGAACCTGGAGGCGTAGCTGTTACTGCATATGCGGGAGTATTGAGTAATAATAAGGACTCATTGTTCAATGTACCATTTTATCAGTTTGGTAGAATAGGAGTGGATTATAGACATTACAAGCCTGTGCTTGAAGACTTGACATTGGCATACCGTACTGGTTTATCTCTTGCGAGACCTTTTGGTAAGTCTGAAACATTACCTTATGAGAAGTTTTATTTCTCAGGTGGTAGCAATAGCAATAGGGCTTGGCTTCCAAGGCGTTTGGGGCCAGGTTCTTTTTCTGGCAATGCAGAAGATGATTACCGATTTGAGCAACCAGGGGAAATCCTTATCGAAACCAATATAGAGCTAAGGAAAAAGTTGTTTAGCTTTATTCATGGCGCATTGTTTATTGATGCAGGTAATATATGGACATTTGAAAAAGATGACTCAAGGCTAGGGGCTAAGTTTGAAATGGAGAATTTGCTAGGAGAAATAGCTATAGGATCAGGCGTTGGCTTGCGTTTTGACTTATCCTTCATCATCTTGCGTTTTGATGTAGGACTAAAGGTTAGAGACCCTGCTAGACCTTCTGGAGATAGGTTGGTGCCTTGGAATGATAAAAATCAAATGGTATTTAATTTAGGTATTGGTAATCCTTTTTAGAAAGTATAAAATAAAAATAATACATCGTGAATAAAGACAAGATAGCATCGGAGTTTCAAGACATACAGGACTATATCTGTAATCAATTGATTGCTGAGGGGAATTTGAAAACGTACCATGAAGATAAGTGGGAAAGAGTAGGTGGTGGTGGTGGTAGAACCCGTGTGATTAGTGGTGAAGAGGTCATAGAGAAGGGAGGCGTGAATTTTTCCGCAGTGCATGGAGAGACACCAGAAAAAATTTTACAGGCTTTAAAGTTAAATAAAGCAGATTTCTTTGCAACAGGTGTTTCTATCGTTATGCACCCTGTCAATCCTCTTTGTCCCATCATTCATATGAATATACGTTATTTTGAAATGAGTAACGGGATTAGTTGGTTTGGTGGTGGTATAGACCTTACGCCACACTATATTGATGCAGAAGAGGCTGCATATTTTCATAAAAGTCTAAAAGAGATATGTGATAAGCACGATCCTAGCTACTATGCTAAGTTTAAGCCTTGGGCTGATGATTATTTCTATATAAAGCATAGAAAAGAGACGAGAGGGATAGGAGGAATATTCTTTGATAGGTTGAGTCCAAAAGACAAAGATATACATGCCTTATTTGCTTTTGTAAAAGAGGTGGGGATGAGTTTTCCTACCATTTATAATTATCTATTGAATAAAAATAAAGAGAGAGCATATACTCAAGCAGAGCAGGATTGGCAAGCATTAAGGAGAAGTAGGTATGTAGAGTTTAACTTGGTCTATGACAAAGGAACTAAGTTTGGTTTAGATACTGACGGTAGAACAGAATCTATCTTAATGAGTATGCCTCCTGTAGCTAAGTGGGAGTATAACTATCAAGCAAAAGAAGGTTCAAAAGAAGAAAGTACTTTATCTTCTCTCAAAAAAGGGATAGACTGGGTGAGTG
>WTJX01000152.1 GCA_011524675.1 Cytophagales bacterium | reverse complement strand
GATACAGATAGCCAAGACACACTACATCTCATTATTCATTTTTAATTCTTAATTATTCATTAAAAGATGCCACTTTCGTGGAATAAAACCCTGCCCTTAACGTATTATGTCCTTATGCTTGTATGTCTCTGTTTTCATATTGATTGCAGAGACGCCCAAATTGGGCGTCTCTGCGAGGAATCCACTGATTTTGCAATTTCAATCCAAATTGCTAATTACACATAGCTATATTTGCTAAATATTGCTATTTATGTTATTTTTCTTGAAAAAAAATAGATAGAAATGAATGTCAGTATAACAGAACAACAAAAAGAATATATTGCGAAACAAATTGCTACGGGTGATTTTCAAAATGCAAGTGAACTTGTGCGAGATGCTCTTAGGTTGCATAAACTGTATCGAAAAAAAGTCATTGAGGACTTACGAATAGAAATTGAAAAAGGATGGGAAGGCGAAAGCAGTAAACGATCTGTATTAGATATAGTAAAAGGCAAACAAGAGCAATCATAATGTCTAACATAAAGCACTACAGTTTATCTCTGCAAGCAGACGAAGACTTACAAGATATCTATGATTACACCGAAGAATATTTTGGTACAAAGCAAGCTGTAAAGTACGTTTCTGAATTTGAAGCCGTCTTTCAAAGGCTTATTCAAAACCCAAAAATAGGACGTGATAGAATTGAAATAAAAGAAGGACTTCGCAGCTATAATAAAGGTCGTCATGTTATTTTCTATCGTATCCAAAAAGACCATATAAGAATAGTGCGCTTATTGCACGATAGAAAAGACCTCAAAAATTTTGATGCTGAATAAATAAAAGCCGTAGATTAAAAGCTGAAGGTTGAGTCTAACTCACAAGACAATGCTTATAACGTTAAACTTAAAACCTATAACATAAAAAGTATATAAACACATGAAAACAGTTAGTATTTAGCTATGCAACATAAGGCATAGGCTTTTACTAAAATGTCAATAATCTATTACAGAGTACTAAGTCATTAGTACATAGTTTATCTAACACTCATCATTAATTACTGTTTCTAAATCGTAAATAGTCAATCGTCCAATTGTAAATTGTTATACCACTTCCGTGGAATAAAATCCTGCCATAAACATCTTATATCTTAAAATCTTATGATCTAAAATTCTCATAGTGTAACTAATTGCTTTATCCAACTGTCAAAACCTTTACAATTTTTACGGATATTGTCCAAGCCTATCTCACTAGCTAAATCCACCCCATACAATGGTTTTTTATATCCTTTAATTATTTTCTCTAAACGCTTTGACGGAGCAGTATCTTTACCACCATTTATATATTCTGGATTGCTAAAACGGGAAAAAATAGCAACTAGCTCATCGCGAGACCTAAACTCTTCAGGCTTGAAATTATCATCAAATATATCTATCGTGTGGAAAAGTAACGCTTCAAACTCGTGCAACTGTAGATAAGGGATAAAACGCCAACGTGTAGTGTCTGGTACATCTTGTTTCATCTGCTCTTGAAGAAAAGCCATTCGTTCATACAAATCTTTTATCTTCTTAGCTTCGTCCCATGCAGGAAAGTCATACCGATCGGGAATACCATAATAATCTATAAAAGTGGTTACCCATGCTTCTTTGAATTTCAAGCATGTCTCTATTTGTTTTTTTAGGCTATGCCAAGGAACTATACCTCCATTGGATTTTTGAATGAGTATTGCTTGCAATACTATTCCCTTGTCCAAAAAAAAATCACGAAGCAATTCCTTACAAAAATCTCTTTCAGTTGGTCCTTCGCAAATAATGTACAATTGCTTCATCTGTTTAAAAATGTGTTCAAGTATTCGTGTATTCAAGTGTTCAAGTTGTAACAGCCTTGCGCAATGAACTAGCTATGCGCTTTGAGTTTTTAATCATGATCCTCCCGCATTGTGGCTCTTCGCTATTAACACCACATTAGACATTTGACCTTTAACATTCGACATGTTCGTTTCATATGCTAATATATACTATAGGTTCTACGTATTAGGTTATAAGCATTGTTTTGTGAGTTAAACTCAACCTTCAACTTTTAACGTTCAACCTTTAACCTGCTTGTTTTATGTATTCTAGTTTTTAAATTGACTTATTTAGGTTGTCCTCCTTGTATAATGCTTCTCTGCCACAAATCTCCAACACTGTACTCTGTCAACCACTGTGCTAACTCATCCTCATCGAGGCGTTTGAACTGACTCGCTCCCTGATATTGATCTACCGTAATAACATCTTTGGCTTCAAAATGATTGACAAGTTCTACTGACTGTGTAGCCATAATCACTTGAGTGTTTTTACCTATAACACTCCCCACCAAAGCTGCGAGTTTACCAATAGCTGTAGGGTGTAAACCCAATTCAGGTTCGTCAATAATGATACATGATGGTAACTGTGGCTGTAAGAACAAAACACATAATGCTATAAAGCGTAAAGTACCATCGGATAAGTCATTCACTCCATAGACCGTAGTAGAATATTTGTTTTTCCATTGTAAGCGTAGATAACCATTAGCATTAGGCTGAAAGAAAAAATCAGAAAAATATGGTGCTATAGACTGTATAGTTTTGATAATACGGCGATAAATGATGCCTTCATTTTTTTGGATAGCAAAGAGATAAGCTGCCAAATTGCTACCGTCTGCATACAAATAATAAGCATCGTTTTCTATGTGCGATAATTTGGTAAAGGGAGACTGTCTCCCCGTATCATGAAAGTGGTACTTGATGAAACGGTTTAGGTATTGATTGATGTACGCCCCTCTTCCATTTTGCTCATAACTGACGATCGCTTCTTTTCTATAATTTGCTTTGTGCCATACATCCTCCTGATACCACAAGTCCTCCTCAGCAAACAAGAGAGACTCATCTCCGAGCGTTAAACGAAAAGAATAGGCATTATACCCGAAGTCAATGCGTGCAGAGAGGTTTTGGCTTTCTTTAGTTCCTCCAAAAAGAATCTTTTCTTCACCGCCTTTCATGGCGATATGGTGCTGTAAGTTTTGGCAATAGAGCTGATGCAAAAACTCAAAAAAAGAAACAAAGTTACTTTTGCCAGCACCATTTGCCCCTATGAGTACATTGACAGGCATAAGTTCTAGCTCTATATCCTTAATGGATTTATATCCTTGTATTTTGACCTTATTCATAGAAAAAGTTTCACTCATAGTTATGCTCATATACGTTTCCTATACAAAGAAAAGTATATTCCATATTGTATCAAATGTAAGACAAAATTAAAAATAGCTTATTTATAGATTTTAAGACGTTACAAAACCTTACATATGACAAAAAGTATAGACGTCAACACTTGAAAAACAATAATTCTAAAGAATACCAAACAAATATATTAGCTGTATGATATATTTGAACCTTAGTATTTGTATTAAAAAAACTGAAATAGAAATGAAATTAAGTGTACTACTCATCTTTACCGCTTTTTTAAACACCCTGTCATTTTCACAAAATGATAGAATTTATTATGATGAAAACTGGATTGAAATTAAATCAAGCGAAAAAGCCTTTTATTATCGAGAGATCGTTGAAACTAATAAAGATGGTGTTGTTGAGGTAAATGATTTTTATATAAATGGTAACATTCAAATGAACGGGTTTTATTCAGATTTAGAAAGTGAAGTAAAGCATGGTCATTTTACTTTTTACTATAAAAATGGTAATGTATCCTATCATGGAGATTATGACAAAGGAGCTAAAGTAGGTAAATGGGTTGAGTTTTATGAGTCATCTCAAAAAAAAGAAGAAGGTAATTACGAAATGATGATTGATAGTACAACTAAGTACTTCCCAATTAATTATTGGAATAAGCTTGGTGAACAGACCCTCATAGAAGGAAACGGAACGTATTATCAAAACCTTAGTAGTTTTGAAGACTCAGTAAAGCAGTCTGGTCCGATGGTAAACCATAAAAAAGAAGGTGTTTGGAAAGGAGAGTATAAGAAGAGTGGTTATCGTTTTGAAGAGACATATAAGAATGATTCATTAATAAGTGGTACAACAACTGATATCAATGGAAAAGAGTATAATTATGACCTTATAACCGTATATCCAAGACATAAAAAAGATATGTATAAATTAATTTCTGAAAATTTCATGTATCCACAAGCATTGATAGACAGTGGAGTTCAAGGAATAGTTTTTATTAAATTAACTATTGAAAAAGATGGTAATGTTTCAGATATTAAGTTAATAAAAGGTCCCCATGAAACACTAAACAAGGAAGCAATTAGAGTAACAAAACTTCTTAAAGAATGGATTCCAGGTAAATGTAGAGGAGTACTTACTAGAATGAGTTTCTTTTTACCAATTAGACTAAAGATTAAGTAAAGTCATATAACGGTCAAATAGGCTATAAGCTTTCACTTTTTTACTAGAAGGCTTTGCATAACTAAGGTTTTGCAAAGCCTTCGGGTAAACAATACCATGGTTAATTTGTATTTATACTTATGTCTAAGGAAGAAAAAGAAATTGGTAAACCTATGGAGCTTTCAGACGAAGCCTTGGAGCTGATGCGTCTTAAAGCTACTGACACACCTAGCGTGTTGGACTTTGCACACCATGTGGGTAGTGCCTTGGTCAAACCGATAGATGCTGGTAAGCTAAAAGGGAGGGCTGTGGCTGCCATGCATGAGCAGTCTAATACACAGCTCAAACAAATACAAGAACAAGTAGCCCTACTGCTCACCCAAGCCAAGGCAATACAAGACAGAGTACAAATATCCGAAAGAATTTACCTTGCTGAGATGGGCTTTGAGCCTCTTATAGGGAAAGTGTATTTTTTGTACCGCAAGAAAAATGGGAACGACTGTCTTTCTATGATTGCACCAGACCAGTGGGGAAGAAGTTTTCCTTTTGAAAAATATATTGCTACCGTAAAGCTTCTTTCAGACCATACTTGGCATGTAGAGCAAACAGACGAGAATAATAGCTAACATAAAAAAAGCACAATCTGTAGATTGTGCTTTTTTATGTTAAAAGGCTTACAGGAAACCCGTTTACCTAGAGTGTCCCATAGGGCAAACAAGCTTACCTGGTCCTTCGCTTATTTCTTCTTCTTGCTCCGTAGGTAGTGCTATAGATTTCAAACGCTTGCTTTCTGGAATATCCTTTGCTCGTCGTAAGGTATTTACTTGTATGTGTGGCCACTTGGTAGTGCCTCCATCAGAACCAAACATAAATTCAAAATCCACGATTTGCTCATATTGGAGTTGCTCTACTACTCCACCAAACTCTTCATCATAGACCTCTTCTAGCCACATACGGAAGCGTACTCTCGTTACCTTACAATAACGATCAATCATTACATTGTTGATTGCTCCTCCTTGATGTCCCGTATCATGAAAAGAATCTAAGGTTATCAATTCATATTTTTTGAATTGCACACCTTCATTTGCATCAATCAATTTGAGGTTTGGCTGTACTGTATAAGGGAACTTAGCTCCAAACTGGTCATAGTTAAATATTTTTTCAAAATATGCACGTCCACTATTTACACCTGTATTCCCTATCCCACCATCTGGGTTTTGATCTTCACGAGGGAGTTTAGTCCAATCTGGTTTCTCTCTCGATCCTGCTATAAGGTCTGTAGCTGGATTTATCCCCATAGTAGGAGATACTGCCAAATATTGTTGTTCCCATAGGTCCGCTATGTGTGGAGCTTTGCCTTCTACGGCGGAAGAAACATTTCCTGTGATGTGAATGGTAGTACCATGTGGTATCACTCCAGCACGAGAGATTTGATAAGGAGGCACAAATTGCGGCCCTAGTTCTCCTGGCCCTATCACAGGCTCTCCCCCATCTTCTTTTACAGACTCCTCATCAGAAGCATGCTTATACATGGTCGGAGGGTTTTGATATGGACTATCATCACGCCAAGGCATACGATTATCCCCTAACCAAAGGTACATCCCATCTTCAAAGTGTTGAAGCAAACCTTCATTGTCTATAATGGCGGTTTCATACTTGACAGCAGCGTTAAATTGCTCGTTTGAGCCTGCTCTGTTACGTACAGGAGCGTTGACCTGTGTAAATTTAAGTTCTTCTCTATACTCTTGAGATTTAAAATGAAACACTCCAAAGATTGTTTCCGAAGAAGTTCCTGGCGATGGCATGGGAGTAGTATGCAATCCCGTTGGCCCGTCTTTCCAGTTCACCCAAGTACCATGCAACTTTGACAACACACCGAACTGTGCTCCGTGAAACTTTTCTTTATCATCAGGTAGCCCTTTCCTCCACTCTTTATATGGTCTTACCGAAGATTTTTGTGGTTCACTTGACATGCCCTTTCCCTTTTCTTTTTTCATAAGGATTTAATTTAAAAGTAAATGTATCTAAACATACTCTATTCTGTATTTTACATAATATGATAAATGAACAAATAAGAAATGTAGATAACTGTTTTTTGTTTTATACATCTAAAATATGTAATATCTTTTGATAAAGTCAACTAATAGAAGAAAAAAGTTTTAATTAAAGACAAAAACACTAATAATATATTATAGATTTATGAGGTATTAATATTAAAGAGAAGGGAATAATTGTAAGCATTTGATTAAGCACAAAACCTTCTAACATAGAGTTAAGAAAAACTAAAACTCAACACATGTTTTACCTAATGCTTACATTTTTACACATATCTTTCGTGCTGAACTGAGAAAAGAGCTACTTTTGGGGGAACATTCTAGTGCCAAACATTATACAATGACCAATAACGATATTTTTAGACAGCTGCGTTACATCTTTGATCTCAAAAACACCAAAGTAATTCAAATATTTGGGATGGCAGAAGTAACAGTAAGCAATGAAGAGGTAAATGCATGGCTATCAAAGGAGGAAGAGCCCAACTTCAAATCGCTACATGACAAGACCTTTGCCACCTTCCTCAATGGCTTCATTAGTCTAAAAAGAGGAAAAAAAGAGGGGGAACAGCCCAAACTAGAAAAAACACTTACCAATAATCTAATATTACGTAAGCTCAAAATAGCGCTTGAGCTACAGTCTGAGGATATACTAGAAATTCTCATGCTTGCCAACTTTAGACTTGGCAAGCATGAGTTAAGTGCATTCTTTCGTAAGCCTACGCAAAGCCAATACCGCTTATGCAAAGATCAAGTATTGCGTAACTTCCTTCATGGGCTACAAAAGAAATACAGAGAACAAGAATAGATATCATAAATAAAGAGCTAGTTCACATAAAATCACACGCTACTGCTTTTTAGAAAAGCCTGTTTTGAGTACAAGGTACAAAGTATAAAGTACTATTAAACGGTAATTTAGTTTTTGCTTTACTACAACTGTTAATTTCTAACCTCTAATCACTGAAAGCATTATTCATTATTAATTAATTTTAGCCACTTTCGTGGAATGAAATCATGCCTTATAGCTACACTAGCGCAACTTTGCAAGAGGTTGGTAGCTCTTCCCTGCTTTGGTATCAAAGCTATACTGCTTGCCTTGATAGGTCAATATAGCTTTACCCCCATGTTTGGAGTATAAATTTATAGCGGTAAGCTGATGCTTGTCCCACTTCATATCAATTATAAAGCCTCCCCTAGCACACAAACCTTTAACCTCTCCTTCTGTCCAGTTGGTCGGTAAGGCAGGCAATAGTCTTATTTCTTTGGTATGACTTTGCAGGAGCATCTCTGCAATACCTGCGGCAACGCCAAAGTTAGCGTCTATCTGAAAAGGTGGGTGCTGCCCAAATAAGTTTGGACTGGTACGCTTGATCAACAGTGAGTGGATACTCTTTTGTGCTTTGTCGCCATCTCCTAACCTAGCATATTGATTGACCAACCAAGCTGCACTCCATCCCGTATGACCGCCACCATGCGCTATTCTATGGTCTAATGATTTCCTTGCCGCCTTGGCAATCTTTGGTGTTTCACTGGGATCTATTTGATAACCTGGATGCAAGCCATAAAGGTGAGAAATGTGTCTATGTCCAGGATTATCTTCTTTGTATTCCTCTGCCCACTCCATGAGCCTACCGTCTTTCCCTATCTTAGGCTTTGCAAGTTTTTCTTGCGCCTCTACTACTTTTGCTTGCAATGCCGTATTCATTCCTAGCGCCTGAGAAGCATCTATATAGTTTTTGAAAAGCTGCCATATGACCTCATGGTCATGTGTAGGTCCCATACACACTTTGGTTTTGGTACCGTCTGGAGCAATAAATAAGTTCTCTGGAGAAACAGAAGGACCAGAGATCAACTCACCAGTGTTAGGGTCTGGAATGAGCCAATCTAAATAGAAAAGTACTGACTCTTCCAAGATAGAAAAGTTGTCTTCCAAGAACTTTTTGTCTAAGGTAAAATAATAATGCTCCATAATGTGTGTCGCTAACCAAGCACCACCCCCTACGTGCATTCCCCAATTTGCATTTTCTCCCGGTGCCGTAAATCCCCACACATTGGTAATGGGGTGCAAGACCCAACCTTTGGCATTATAGTGTGCTTTGGCTGTTTTTTTACCCGATGGCACCAAACTTTTCATCAAGTCAAATAATGGTAAGTGCATCTCTCCCAAATTGGTACTCTCTGCCAACCAATAGTTCATTTGTACATTGATGTCAGTATGGTAATCGCCATTCCAAGGGTTTTGTATTTTCTCTGCCCATATCCCTTGTAAGTTGGCAGGTAGTGTGCTAGGCCTAGAAGATGAAATGAGCAAGTATCTACCATACTGAAACAATAAAGATATTAAATGCTGGTCTGTAGGATTCTTTTTGAAGCGTTCTAAACGTACATCTGTAGGTGTATCATCTTGTTTTGTTTCTTTTAATGTCAATGATACTCGATCATAATACCCCTTATATTCTTCTTGATGCCTTGCTACAAGTTTTTCATACGATGTTTTTTTGGCTAGGTGAAGTTTATTCTCTGTGATGTTCTCATACTCTCTCCCTTTGTAGCGTGGCGGTGCTAAGATATGATCTGTAGATGCTGTCAAAAATAAGATTACCTCATCGGCATTTTTTACGATAAGTTCATTACTACTATACGATAGCTCCCCTCCTTGATTTGTCGCCCCTAAGCGAGCCATATACTGCATACCGTCGCCACCTTTTCCGTTGCTCAACGTTCCTCGCATGATGAGTTGGTCTTTTTGGGTAACGATATTGAAACGTTCTGGTCTTGAAAGCTTAGCACGAAAAGAAATCTTTCCTTTTTTGTCTGAAGAGAACTTCATTACCATCACTTGGTCGGGATGACTTACAAATATTTCTCTTTTGTAGGACACATCGTCTTGTTTGTAGCGGATGTTTACCATGGCTGTTTCCAAGTCTAGCTCACGCTCATAATCTGAGTAGTTGCTTTTGTTGTCAAAGTCTATCCATAAATCGCCAAGGGTTTGATAACTACCAAAAGGTACATTTGCTCCCTTGCCTCTGCCTGACCCACTGCCTGTACATACTTGAGTTTTTTGTGTCAAGTCCAATGCTTCTTTGAAGTTTCCATTAAAGAGCAACTGTCTTATTTTACTTTGATTTTTGAACGCCAATGGATTAAGGTCATCATTTGGACTTCCAGACCACATACTTTCTTCATTGAGTTGTATTCTCTCTTGGGTAACGTCTCCATAGATCATTCCTCCTAAGCTACCATTGCCTACAGGTAATGCGCTGAGCCATTCTGGACTATTTTTCCATCTATTTTCATCATCAAACTTAAATTTTGAATTAGCGGGTTGTTTGTACCATAGTCTTGCTTCTCCAAAGCTATGTGATAGCACTGATACTAAACATAGTATGATACATACAGTCTTTTTTATTTCTTGAGTCATAATAGATCTTAAAGATTAATAATTGAAGTTTTAAATTGAAAAGTGGAAGTCTTAAGTACGCTGCCATCAGGGGCATGAATCCATTCCACGAAAGTGAAAAAAGAAAAAATAACACCCCTGATGTGAAAGCTAATACTAAGGAACATTGATCTGAGTTGTTTTTGGCCAATAAGAACCATGTTGTAAATTGCCCTCACAGGCATCTAGCAACAACGCCTTCATCTCTGATAGTTTTTTGCTTTCCGTTAGTGCTAGATTATGCTCTTCTTTGAAGTCATTGGGTAGGTAAAATAGTTCAAACACATCTTTACCGAGGTCTGTTCTTATCTTCCATCCATCATTTCCTACTAGGCAAGGTCCAGTAAAAGAGGAGTAAAGTACATATTTATGTTCTTTTTTACTTTTTTTGCCTATCAGTTCGTTATAGTATGATAGTCCATCTGTTTCTAATTTTTCATTATAATCTAGGATGTCTGCCAGGGTCGCCAGGAAGTCATAATTGGCTACCAAGCGATTGCTTGTCTGCCCTTTTTTAATTTTTGCTGGCCAATGTACGATAAGGGGAATATTGATACCACCTTGTAAATTACTTCGTTTTAGTCCTGCTCTCCCTCCATTACCGTCAAAAGTATCGCCACATGTACTAGTATAATATTTGTGTTTTATATTATCAATTTTGATATTGCTTTTGAGTTTCTTGTATTTACTTACTTTACCCGGCTTTTTGTAATATAGTTCATGTCCATTGTCTGCTGTGAATATCAAAATGGTGTTTTCGAGCAGCCCTAGTTCTCTGAGTTTTTGTTTGATCTCTCCTACATTATCGTCCAACATCTTTACCATGGAAGCATATTCTTTTTCTACTTGTGTCAAACGATTGTCATTTGCAAAGTCGGGATGTACTTTTGGAATAGCAACTGGTCCATGAGGGAGCTGTGTAGGGAAATATAAGAAAAATGGATGATCTTTGTTCTCCTCAATAAAGTTCAATGAAGCGTTCATGAAGAGGTCTTGCGAATACTGTTTTTTCCCCTTCATATCCCACCTTACATTATGATTTGCTTTAGTATCTGGTTCTGGATTCTTACCGCAGTCTCGTCTTGTATTGCCTTCTATGGTTTTAAACATTCCATCTTCAAACAAAAAAGGAGGGTAGAAACCGTGTGCTCTCACATGGTCTAGGTAACCATAGTAGTAGTCCCAGCCGTGCCTTTTCATTTGCTGATGTGTGGCTGCAAATCCCCACTCTAGCTTTCCTATTTCTGCGGTTTTGTACCCTTTCTCTTTTGCTATTTGAGCTATGAACTTTTGGTTTGCAGGTATAGGTGACAATACATTATTTATCCTTTGCTCTATTTGCTTGTAATTTTCTGCTGTAGCAGGAGTGTAAACGTTTGCATTGGTGATCTCAAACCCGTCTTTGTGACAGTCGTGTAAACCTGTAATCAGTGATGCCCTCGCGGGGGCGCAGAGCATATTTGAATACGCATTTTCAAAGCGCATGCCTTGGCTTGCCAATGAGTCTATGTGAGGTGTAGAAATTATTTTTTGTCCTTCATGCCCTAGCAGACCTATCCCTAGATCATCTGCAAAAATTAAGACTATGTTAGGTTTTTTAGTTTTGTTGCCGCCTATTACCGTAATAGCAATGCTCAGTAATATTAATGATATAATGTTTTTTTTCATGTGTTTAAAATGTGTTCAAGTGTTCTTGTATTCGAGTGTTCAAGTTGAAAAAGCCTTAAGCAATGAGCTATGGGCTTTGAGTTTTTAATCATCATCCTCCCACATTCTGGCTCTTCGCTAAAAACAGACTAATGTCTATTTTTTTTAACGCTTCAGCCCTAAGTAGTCGTCCAAAAAAATACTTATCTGTCATATTAAAACCACATTTAAGGTTTGACTTTCAACTTTTGCTATGCTCTAATATCGTATTTTTCACACTTATACACTACTCAAACGCCAAAAACAATGATTTTTATAAGTATTTCGGAAAATAATAGAAGAACTGGCTGACTATTTTGTATCAATTCATTCGGTTAAGCCCATATTGTGCTTTAGCTTTTCTTTATTCTTCACTAAACACTTTTGGCGATTAGCTCTTGTTTTATTATAAAATGCCCAGCATATAATCCCCTTTAAAATAGTCAACAATTTATGGCCTATTGATGATGACCTATTACTAAAAAACTAACTGCTAATACCTAACATTTAACTTTTTTTGGTAATGAGTTAAAACGATAAGCAATCATCAAAAAACACTTATGCTATTAGAAAGCTTAGCAGAACTAAGGTTTTGCTAAGCTTTCTAAAACACAACACGTGGGTTACCGAATAGATACGCCTTTTTCTTATAAAAACACCCCATACAAGCGCTGAGCACTCATTTCTTAAACTTTATTGTAGATAAGTTAAATAAAATAACAAGCGTTTTCTCGTGATTTGTAAATGTATTCAAAGCACAAATAACTCAATTAATTATGAAAACCATATACATCACACTATCATTTATATTAGCAAGTATCAGCATCTCATCGGCACAACATTTTTACAGTTTAGGCTATGGAGATTTTTATGAAGTAGATAGATCTACCTATACTACTTACTCAGGGAACAAAGGAGACTTAGACGATCCTGATGCGCTCACAAATAAAATCACACACGAGAATATATTTGATAGTGATGCTAATATTACATTGCAACAGACAGACTCTGTCATGATAGAAGTAAGCATAGGAAACATAGTCATGATAAACGATGACAATATTGACACTGTGGTTTATAACATAATGGGAATGACCACTGCTCTAGGAACTACCAATGTTACTGCTTACAGCACAAGATTTGGTAACATACAATCTTCCTCTACCAACGACATCAAATATTTCTCATTTAAAGGGGTAGAAAATCAAAAAGATACTATCGTAATCAAACTTGACGCTGTAGATCAACTGAATTATGTAACGTTATGGAAATTAGGAAAAAACTGGAAAAGTGTACAGCTTACTTCTACAGTGATTTCCAACACTGAGAGAGACTTATTTGCTAGTGAAGGTGGTGTAGCAGTAAGCAACCCTAGCCATGACGGCACCTTATCTATCGAAATATCAGACGACGTATCACAGCTATCACTAGCGCTATTATCATTAGAAGGTACTACTGTCCTACAAGAACAACTGGAGGGCGCAGGAAATCACACACTAGATGTAAGCAAACTCAACACTGGACTGTATATCCTAAGAGAGCTTACTACTGGTAGCACCAAAAAAATCATGATCCAGTAAGGATAATACCACTTCAAAATGTTGGAGGGGAAGGCATTAGCATCAATCTTCCCCTCTCAAACTGACTACATTATACCCTGATTTGAAAAACTTTCGTAACATCTTTCTTTTTCTATGTCTCTGTAGTACTGCCATAGTGCAAAGTCGTGCAGAAATCAAATTACCAGCCCTATTATCGTCTCATATGGTATTACAGCGCGACACTAAGGTTACACTTTGGGGATGGGCTACCCCAAAAGAAAAAATCACGATCAAAAGCTCATGGTTAGTCAGTCCAATAAATATAGAAACAGATGCACAAGGAAAGTGGCAGGCTAAAGTAAAAACAACCAACAGTAAAACACCTCAAGAGATAAGCCTCCGAAGCGATCAATCATCTATCACACTGAGTAACATTTTGTTTGGAGAAGTATGGTTGTCCTCTGGTCAGTCTAATATGGAGAGAGAGATGCAGGGCTATCATGGTGAGCCTGTCTTCAGACCAAGTTTATTGATTGCAAAATCTCATAACCCTAACCTACGCCTTTTTAAAGCACTTAATGCTGCCTCAAAAACACCAAAAAAAGACCTCAGCAAATACAAAGCATGGGAAGAAGCAACACCTGAAAGTGTAAGTACATTTAGTGCTGTAGCCTACTTTTACGGAAAAGAACTCCAAAAAATACTAGACTGTCCTGTAGGTATTATTTTATCAGCATGGAGTGGAAGCAGTATAGAGGCATGGATCAGCCAAGAAGCTATGAGAGAGTACCAAAAAATAGACCTCAGTACGCTCAACATTAAGGAAAAGCCAAACTAACAAACCTATCCTACTATATAATGCCATGATACACCCCATCACCCAATACACCATCAAAGGCGCATTGTGGTACCAAGGAGAGTCAAACAGGGAAAAACCAAAGCTGTACAAAAAGCTTCTTCCTAGCATGGTCAAAGACTGGCGCAAAAAATGGGGACATGGAAACTTTCCATTCTATTTTGTGCATAGCTCCTTGCGGCTACGAAGGAAATGAAGCTCTATCGCTAGGTCAAAACTCCGCTTTTATGCGAGAAGCACATTAGTATTTAGAGATTAATGATTAGAGAGGACGAAAGCATAAAGAAAATAGACCTTAGTTTGTTTTTAGCAACAAGCCAATATGCGAGAGGGGTTAAAGGTTAGTGATCCTCTAACGCTTTTTTTATAACGGCAACTCTTTTGTCAAAAACCTCTCCCGAAAATCCATACTTATATGCAAGTATGTAGAACTTCTTTGCCTTTTCAAAAGACTCTTTAAAGAGATAAATGTTTCCTAAATCAAAAAGTAATCTCGCAATTATTTCGTTTTTCTGTTTTATAAATCATAATATTTTACAAACGCTAAAACACATAAAATATTCTTTTATTACTTACAAATACGTCAGGAGCAGGATTTCATTCCACGAAAGTGGCATTCTTTTAATGAATAATTAAGGATGAAAAATATATAATGAGGTATAGAAGAGCTTATTGTTTATAGTTTATTACTTTAAATTTCAAATTAACCGAATCGCCCTGCATTACGTATATTCTTTGTTAGTGTTCGTTACTTTCTAATAGTCAAAACATTTAGCGTTTATCTTAAAACAATACCCTACTTCAAAATTCCAAGGAACTCCAAATATTTGTGCAAAGTTAGTGATATTGTTTAGTTCTCTGTTCATAACAATACTAGGGCCTGTTTTGAAATACAAACCATATTTCATAAATCCAATCTTTGGATTTACAGAAAAGAAATCATTATTACCGTATATGCTATAATCAAAACCAACTTGAGATAAAAAGTTTTTTTTCTGGTAGCCAATATGCATTCCTATGTTTAGGTGACTTATGAATAAACCTGCTTCAACACCTAGAAATATATCCTTTTTATTAAAAGGAAAAAAATCAGAGTTCATTGAGAATGCAATTGCTTTTGGTCCATAATGAACACCAACACCAAACCTACTAGGTATAGAATAAGTTAATTTGTTTTTAGCGTCAGTTCCTAATGGAATAAGTTTTGACCCTTTTTTGTAATATAGTTTTTTTGAATCTGAAAAGGAGAGTTCCAGAGTGTCACCACTCCAGTGATAAACCCCAGAGTCACTTGATTGTTCAAGGGGCACAAGTTTAAACGTGAAAAGATTAAGGGAATAATTAGATGAATAAACTGTATGTTGAAATTTAAATTCATTGTTATTATTCAACAGGAGCTCTGTTTCTATTTTAGATGGTTTGTGACTAAATGCGGACCATCTGAGAGGTCTTTTTTTCCATTTATACAAGGTTTTATCCCAATTTGGCATTCTGTTACCTTGCCCACAACAATAGTCAAAGCCTATTAATAAAAACAAAATCAAGGCAAATCTCCTTATTAGCATTTCAATCTATTTTCTGATTAACGTTTTATATTATTTCTACTTTACGAAGTTAGGGCGTTTCCCTTCGGGTCGGGCTATCCGCTATATCTTTTTTGCCCTTTGAGGGGCAAAAAAGGATGCCGCTTCTATCCCTAACGCATAAAAAATCAACTTTAGTTTTAACTTCGTAAAGTAGAATTATGTTAAGGATGCAAATAAAAAAAGTTGCATATGAAATCTGTGAGGGGGAAAA
>WTJX01000460.1 GCA_011524675.1 Cytophagales bacterium | reverse complement strand
CATGGCAAACCAATTACCACGATCATATTATTCGTAATGAAAAATCATTTCAAAAGATTTCTGATTATATCATTGACAACCCATTAAAATGGGATGAAGACACCTTTCACCCTAATAACCAAAAGGCAAAAAAATAATTTATATTTTAGGGTTGGAAGGTTGGCGAATTCACAATTTTAAAACAAAAAATTATAACGCACGGTAGAGACACAATGCATTGTGTCTCCATAATAGATCATGGAGAGGTAACGCATCGTAAAGACGCAAGGCATTGCGTCTTTACGATTTATTTTTAAAAACAAACTCAGACCTTCTATTGAGCAACAACTGTTGTTCTGTACATTCCTTTTTACTATCGCAACCACAAGCTGACTCCGTGATGGGCTGTGTTTCTCCTAGCCCAATGGCTTCGATTCTATCGGCAGCAATCCCCATCTTGAGCAATTCATTTTTCACAAACAAAGCACGCTTTTTGGATAAGGCTAAGTTATAAGCTTCTGCTCCCCTACAGTCGGTATGTGCTCTTACTTCTACGACTGTATTCTGTTTCTTTTTGAGCACATCATAGATGGCTTGCAAAGCGGGCAAAGAAGTCGCTGTCAATTGGTCGCTATTGCTCTCAAAATACAAATTCTCAATATGCAAAACTGTCTCTGTTGCAGCCAGACTGCCCACTTTGTCTTCTAGGCTTTCTACCTTACTAAATGCTACCAAGGTATCTTCTTCGGTGATTTTCTCAATCGGCTTGATGTCCACCCCATTAGAAACAAATACGCCTGTACAGTTTCGCGTTTTATACTTTACATGGTAGCTCCCTGTCTCTGTCAAGAGCGTATTTTTCTGAATACTCTTTGCCATAAGTTTACCGTCCTTGTACAAGCTATAGATATAGCTCTTGTTATAGTTTAGAATAGTTAAGTTGATTTTTTTTGTGATGTAAAAGTTCATCAGCCCACCGTCAAGGTCTATGATAGGGCTTTCTTGGAAACCACTGTAGTAGGTGGCAGAGCCTTGTGGACCGTTGAAATCTGTCAAAGAAATATTAAGTGCCCCGTCAGAAACCACAGAAACACCTTGGGTATTGGTTATGTTATACTGAAAAGTGTTCCACTCTACATCGGAAGGAACAATATTAGATCTTGTAGGTTCTACTGTTTTGAGTAGCTTTCCCGTTGTAGCGTCGTGTATCTCTACCACAGAGTTGGTAATAGCTGCAAAGTTTAGTACCGTAGTAGGTGTTTTGATGAGTCCCGTAAAATTGGGTATCTGTACTTTTTGCTTATCCACACATTCTACCAATGGAGGTATAAAGTTAAAGCCCATTGTGCCCGATGCTCCCGATATGGATTGATACACATATACTGGATGGTTCGCTTCTATATACATGTTTTTATTATCGGAAAAATATGAACCGTCATAGAAGGCGTAAGCTCCTTGCCTCAATAATTCCTCATCCTTACCGTTTACACTGATTTGGGTATTATCCTCGGTAGCAATGACAATGGCTACTTCAGTCAGGTCTCTCCCGCCCCCTTTGGTCAAAATATACTCTTTCCCCACAAGGTTGGTAGGCACTAGCTGATCAAAGCCGATATCTCCCCCTTGCCCAGAAACAGGAAACCTAGACACAGCAGAGCCGCTTACTACTACTACAGGAAAGTTAGCGCTTACATGTACCCCCAAGTCATTGTTCAGCTGTCCTATTTTTGTATCCATCAAATAACAACTCAGCACATAGCTTTCTCCTTTTTGCAATACTACTGCTACGTCTTCTGATGTGTTTTTCAGTTTTTTGTTTGTACTCATTTTACTGCCACGGAAGTAAATTCCTTTCTGTATATTAGTAAACTTGACTAACGTATTATTGCTTGTAGCTACTACAGAAATAAAGTTGGAGTAGTTTTCTTCTTTTTCATTCTCTTTAATACCACTCATGGGAAAAGGGCCGTTGACCATATGCCCCGTATAAAAGTCTGTCCCCAGGGCTGCCTTTCCTTTGGACTGCATACTTCCAGCATGAGACCCTCCCAAGGCTTTGGCATTGAGCAAGAAAGGATAGTCTGCGCTTGCCACCAGTCCTCCCTTGGTCAGTGGCTTGTTGAGCGTTTCAAGACCATCAACTACACCTTTCATATTTTCCCTTGCCCCCAAAGGATACAACTTTGGCGACTTGCTACTTATCAAGACACTATCAAAAGGCACTGTCTCTGTACTATGGTATAGGCGCACATAAAAATCTTTTTCACTTGGAGTAGAAAAAACTAAATAGTATTTATTGATAGAGTTATAATTCGTAGAGTGTGTATATAAAGGAGGTAAGTAATGCACATCGGATAGTTGTGCAAAAAGTTTACAAACAAAAATGGTAAGAATAAAAGTATAACTGATTTTTCTCATAGATTTATATATGTTTTAAATATTTTGCTAAAAGTCCATAAGTAATCGTCCAGATTAAGGGTCTTTACATGATGACATCTTACTTCCTAAACTTTAGTCTCAAAAATCACTCCCCACCTACTCACACCTTATAAAGAATTGACTAAAAGAACGCTTACCCACACTTAGCACTTAGAAGACTAATACAATAGTAATATTATGTAAATAATACGTTATTTCAAAATTATCTAAACAAATATTTAGTTGATCAACAGCCGTTAATGGTTTATGAGAAATTATCTGTAAATAAAACACTAGTTTAAAAATCACCTTAGCCTGCTTTTGAGTACAAAGTCATTAGTACAAAGTACTAAGTCGTTAGTATAAAGTACAAAGTTTGTCTAATACTAATCCCTCACCGCATACTGGCTCGTCCCTAAAAACAGACTACGGTCTGTTTTCTTAACGCTTCCGCCCTTTTGAGTACTAGGTCATTAGTACAAAGTACAAAGTTTATTAATTAATCGTTAATCACTGTTTTAAGTAAAGGCACAAACAACCAAGCTACACTACACCCCATTATTCATTATACATTATTAATTCTTCATCAAAAGAATGCCACTTTCGTGGAATAAAATCCTGCCGTAAACGTCTATATGTCTCACCGTCTATAGTATCATTGCGCTAGCTGTTCCGCTGTTGGTGTGTACATCACTTTGCCGTAGTTTTTGGCAATCAATGTGGTAGATACAGTATTACCTGTTCTCTTATCTATTTTTCTTTGCCAGATTTCGTTAGTACGATAATACTGTTCTCCCTCTTTGATGAAGGCATGATTTCTCTCTTGTACTTTATAAGAATGTGCCAATTCGTTATTGACCAACAATTCACCTTCCAGCAGTTCATCAGTAAGCCAAAGCTTTAGTTGGAATATATCGTTTGTATTATTGGTCAGTTGAAAATCGACATAGTTGTAGAATACGGCTGCGCCACTAGCCCATGGGAGTACCCTTCCATCATCTGGGAACGGGTCTAAACTATGATGATGACGCTCATTTATAGTCAAGGGAGAATGCAGTGCTAGCCAATGAAGCATATTAGCACACTGACATATACCGCCACCAATGCCAGGCCTAGCTTTACCACCAGAAATTTCCATCCCCATTTTATAGCCTTTTCGTTTAGTAGGTAAGCCTACCGTTTTACAAAAGGAAAAAGTTTCGTTAGGTTTGATGATAACATCATTGATGTTTTTAATTGCAATCTCTAAGTTTTTTACCTTATTTACTTGCATCCACATTTCAGTATCACCTAGCCTTCTCATAAGCCTAGATTGATGTTTCTTTATCCTATAAGGATAGCGTTCTGTGCTAGTTTCCGAAGTATAAGTCTTGCTATCTACTTTCCATCGAATGCTTCTTCTAATTCTTTTTTCCCATATAGCTATGAAATAAAGTATAGGATGCCTTTGAGATAAGAGTTTTTTACTCATTTTTTTAGAATCTTAATATTACAACCGCAAAGAAAAGGATTCTATACTACAATTTAAAGAATATAAAAAGGCTTTGCATAACCAGGGATTCCGCTTTTAACTAGGGAAGTCTTCCTTTTCTATCACTTAAACTCCTTTCTTTCCTAAAGTTATACTTTTTAGGAAAAATGAAGGAAGACTTCCCTCAAAACTTATTGTTTTTTGACTTTTTATTTTTAAACCCGGAATCCCTGTTTGCATAACTACAGTTTTGCAAAGCCTTCTAAAAATGAATAGTATGTAGGGTCTCACTGAATTTACCTCGTTCCGGTTAAAAAATAAAATTAATACGCAA
>WTJX01000602.1:10686-15774 GCA_011524675.1 Cytophagales bacterium | reverse complement strand
TGAACTTAATGAAAGACACTGGTTATCAAAGAGTTATAAAACACGTCATTGGTAACGCAGTGAAGCCTGCCTGCCGCACTGTGTCCGCCGAAGGAGGAGGCACGGCAATCTAGGATAGTGAGCTACACTCTTGCATCTTTTGAATGAAATAAGAAAAGAGGAGCAGGATTTTATTCCACGAAAGTGGCATAGCAATTTACAATTGGACAATTGACTATTTACGATTGAAAAAGTGGAAGGTGAAACGTTAAAGGTTGAAGGTTTTAAAGCTTTATTAAAAAATACGAGGTACGAGCTACAAAGTACAACTATTTTTAAGACGTAAGGACATAAAGACTTAGAGGCGTAAAGACGTATTGACGTGAAAGGCATAAAAAAAGGGTTTCAGAAAATATCTAAAACCCTTTTGGGGTGGATGATGGGATTCGAACCCACGACCCTCGGTACCACAAACCGATGCTCTAACCAACTGAGCTACAACCACCGTGTAAATTTGGATTGCAAACATAGGACTACTTTTTTTAAAATCCAACATCTAACGAAAAATATTAAAAAAAAGTGCAAGGTACGATCTACAAAGTACAACGATTTTTAAGACGTAAGAAGTGAGACATAAGGACGTGAAAAGCGTGTACTAATCATGAAGTACAGTAGCAAAAAACAGCGTGAGTCATTGCGAGTCCCCCGTTTTTTCAAAAACAAAAAGGCATAATAACGAAACCACAAATAGCAAAAGTTTGTCATTTGTTATTTGTTTTTTGGTGCTTTCTGAATTTAATGAAAAACACTAATAATCAGTAAGTTGTAAAAATACGTCATAGGTAGTGAACAGACTTCTTCGAACTCAAAAAGCCGAATGACGAGGAGCAGGATTTTATTCCACGAAAGTGGAGAATCTAAATTAATAATTAAGAATGTATAATGAGGGCTGAAGCGTTAAGAAAATAGACCTTAGTCTATTTGCGCGCGGAGGGGATGTAGTATGTATTGAAGTATTGAAAGGCTAAAGCTTTTCAGAATGAAAAAATTAAAGTAATGAAAAAAATGAATGTTTGATAGTGATTAGTAGTAAATAGATTTAGTACTCAAAAGGGCGAAAGTGTAAAAAGCTCACAGCACACTGACCGAGACGAGACACATTGCTCATTTCCCAAGGCATTCTGCTCATCGACTCGCTCTAAAGACATATTGACGTAGAGACGTATCGAAATCAAGGCGTAGAACGTATAACCTAAAACGTAGAACCTAAAAACAAGCTAATTTACAAAATCGAGTATCCCACCTGACATTCTGATGAGCTCTAACTCTTGCATCATCACTTGGTTTCGTGCTACTAGTACTTCTGAATATGCTTTTTCATAGGACTTTTTGGCTTGGAAGTATTCAAAGCCGTTGGTCAAGCCTTTTTTGTATCGTTTATCCAATAGCTCAAAATTGTATTTTACGGCTTCAAGACTTTTTTCTTTTACATCTAGCATTTGTTTTCGCCAGCCATATGCTTTGTATGTTTTGTGCAATTCATTGAAGATGTCATGCTCCATTTTTTCTTTGTTTAGCGATTCTTGCTCGTAGTTGAGCTCTGCAGAGCGAATGATTCCTTTTGTTTTTCCTGCATCCCACAGTGTCCAACTCATCGAAAGCCCTATAAAAAAACGGATGTTGGTGGCAAAGTTTACATCTGTAAACTTACTTTCGATGTACTGAAAATCTGTAAAAAATTGATTTGACAATGCTATGAGGGGCTTACGGTTTGCCCTTTTTATTTCTGTATCTAGTTGTTTGAGGTGTAAATAAGAAGACTCTAGGCGTAGGCGATAGTTGTTTTGTGTAACGGTGCTTTTTAGGTTTTGATAATTATAGACTGGAAACTCATTGGGCAACTGACCTTGTATAGCTATAGGGATAGTGTCTTCTATGGCACAAACTTTTTTGAGTTGTGTATATAACTGGTCTATTTGTATGATGGTTGTGAGGTAGTTGCTGCTATCGCTCCATAGTGCACTTTCTTTTTGGTTATAATCATAACCGCTTATGTTGCCTTGCTCAAACTGTAGTTTTGAACTTTGCCAGTCTTTTTTGGAACGTTCTAGTAGTGATTTGATGATTTTTTGCTTATCAAGGAGAAGGAGTCCTTGGTAGTACAGTGTAATGGCCGCAATGAGGCTTGACTCTACAGTGAGTTGGTATTCTAGGTTTGAGCCGTTTTCTTTGGTCTCTAGGGCTGTCTTTGCATTACGTACTCTTTTGCTACCAAACAAAATCCAGTCGGTTTGTATTTTGGGAGTGATGCCTACGCTATGCAAAATCCCTGTGGCCACAGAGGTAGGGTCTTGTATTCCTTGCAGCCCATACCTCAAGTCTGAGAGTATGCGTACCCTTGGCATTCCTCCTGCATTGGCGAGGGTATTTTCGTTTGCGGCTATTTGTTTGCCGAAATCTTTTATGCGTATGTCATAGTTGTTGTTCAACACTAGCTGCACTACCTCTTTGAGCGATAATGGTTGCTGTGCATAGCTATATGTAACGAATACAAAACATAAGCATATGAATAGTATCTTTTGTTTCATGGGGTTATATACGTTTTACGTTATAAGTTTTACGTTTTAAGTCTGAGCATGACTTTTTGAGTAAAATAGCCGTTTTTTATTATGAATGTTTATTCATGATTACTTATTCCCTAATGTGCTAAACACAGACTAAGGTTTATTTTTTAACGCTTGCGTCTTTTTGAGTAGTTAATCATTAGTCCAAAGTTTAGATTTACCGTTGACTAATCATTAATCTCTAAACACTGTTAATCTTTTTCGTTTCTTCTATTTGCTGGCTCTAGTTCCTCTTTAGTAGGAATGCTACGGTCTCTTTGTGCTTTGTTTCCTTCCCATAGATATAAGAATAGATAACCGATCCTTGCTCTTATCATATAATGGTATTTCCTTAGGTCATTGGTCATGGCTATAAGCAATGGAAAAAAGAGTAAAATGAAAATAGTACCAAACAATACACCATAGGCTACTGATATCGCCATAGGTTTTAAGAAATTGGCATGTGTGCTTTGTTCAAGAACTAGTGGGTATAAGCCTGCTATAGTAGTGATAGAGGTGAGTAATATGGCTCTAAAGCGGGACTTCCCTGCTTCTACCAATGCTTCGCTAAAGCTTAGTCCTTCTTTTAGTAGGGCATTGAACCTGTCTGCAAATACGATAGCATCATTAACTACGATACCTACCAGTGATATGAAGCCTACATAACTCATGGTTACGACTATGGTACTTTCGATGGCATGACCTATGAGACTTCCTATAACAGAAGGCAACAGCATAAACAAAATCAAGATTGCCTGTGCTACGCTTTTTAGTGAAAGTGCTATCATCAATATGATGATAGGAATGAGTATAGCAGAGGCGATCTGAGCAGATTTAATAAACTTTTCGTCTTCCTTTTGTTGCCCTCCTTTAGATAAGGATACGCTTGGGTATTTGGCATTTATGCTAGGCAAAATGTTTGATTCTATGTCTTTTATCAAATCTGCAATAGGCTCTTCGTCATTTCTTTGGTTGGCTTCTATTTTTATTTGCCTTTGTCCATTATAGTGCCTGATGAAGTTGGAGGAGTAATCTTTTTGTATGGTAGCCAGCTCACTTAAAGGGATATGCCTATTCCCTACTTTTATCATCATGTTTTCTATGTCTGCCAATTCATCCCTATCTTTCTTTTCTAAGAAGATACGTAGGGGTATCTCTTCCGAATGGTCTTGAATGCTTTGTACCGTTCTGCCATTTAGCTGCTCTTTGATCTGCTCGTTTATCGTTTGTTGAGTAACACCTAGAAAAAGTGCTTTTTCTTTCAATTGGATATTGAGCACATTTTGTATTGCCCCTTCGTCTGAGTTTACATCTTCTAGCTTTTCAAAAGTTTTTAAGGTGTCTATCACTTCTTGCTTGAACTTTTGTAGTTCGTCTCCGTTGTCGCCAGAAAGATAAATAGACAAGGGCTTTCCAAAAAATTGCTCTATCCCAATAGAGTATTTTTCTGTTTCTGCCAAGAAGCCTATCTTATGTCGTATATGTTGAATAATTTCTGAGTTAGTCTTGGTTCTCTCTGGGTTGAGCAATACTGAAACCATGGCTGCACTGCTTCCATTGCCTACTTTTGAGCTTCCTAGAAAGGTATTGGTAGATATGATGACTTTCTTGCCATCGTCAAGTAGTTCTTCTGACAATTCATTGATCTGAGTTATGATGTGATTGAGTGTTTCTTGTGTTTTCTCTTTTGATATCCCTTTTTTGAGCAAGAGACTTACCTCTATACTACCTGCTTCTATGTGTGGGAAGCTTGAAAATTGTATTTTTTTGGTCTGTATGAGTAATACGAGAAATAAAGAAAAGAATACTAGTACAGATAAGCTAATGAGCCAACGGTAGGCTAGCATAGCTCTGAGAAGTGACGCATAATATTTCCCTCTTAGGGTGTCTATGATATGGTTTAGCGTTCTCTTCCAAGCGGCTTCTTTTTTGAGTGTCAAGTGCTTTAGATGGTTGGGTAAGATAAGGCTAGCTTCTACCAAAGAGAAGATAAGTGATACGATGACTACAAAGGCGAGTTGTATCACGAGTTGCCCTACATTTCCTTCTAGGAATAGTAAAGCGGCAAAAGCTACCACGGTGGTGGCAACAGAACTAAAGACGGAGGGAAAGACTTCTACTGTACCGTCTATTGCTGCTTGTAGTCCTTTTTTTCCTTTTTCGAGATGGTTGACTATATTTTCTCCTATGACGATACCATCATCTACGAGGATACCTACCACGACTATCATCCCAAACATGGATAGTTGATTGATGGTATAGCTCATTAGGTTGAGAAATACCATCATCCCAAAAAACGATAAGGGTATGCCAAAGGCTACCCAAACGGAGGTTTTGAAATTAAGAAATACGCCTAATACTACAACAACTAAGAACAAGCCGAATAGCCCGTTTTTACTTAACACCATAATACCTCCACGTACTTGGAGGGACTGATCTTTGATGACGTCTATCTTAGAGCTTGCGTGTTGTTTGTTATACTTTCTAGCATAACGATACACCCAAT
>WTJX01000602.1:0-10676 GCA_011524675.1 Cytophagales bacterium | reverse complement strand
ATGTTATGCTTCGCTCATTATTGTAGAAAGAGGATACTTCTTCATAGTAAACCTTGACAGATGCAATGTCTTGAAGGCGCACTACACTTCCGTCTGCTGAGAACAAGATGGGTAGTTTTTTTATTTTTTCTATATCATCCGTTTTTGACCAAGTTTTGAGACTGTAGGTGTTCTCATGAGATGTCAATGTGCCAGAGGCAGCATCTGAGTTAAGTTGATTGATACGGTTGGATATGTCCTTGATGCTTAGGTGATGGCGTAATAAATCTACCTTTTTTACTTCTATGCGTACTTCTTTGTCGGGTTTGCCCCTTACAGATACACTTTTAATCACCCCACTATTGTACAAATCTCGCTCTACTTGATTTGACTTTATTCGCAGCTGGTCTAGGTCTATCGCCCCAAACAATACCAAGTCTATCACTGGTTCGAGCCTTACCCTTAGGTTGACTGTCTGCCTACTTACAGGTAGCCTGAGATTTTTTACTATATTCTCTATTTCTACCCTTTTTGCTTCTACTCCTTTACTGGAAGAGAGTACTACTCTTACGTTTGATTTGCCTTCGGTAGAGTATGAAGTGAAGCGTTCTACACCAGCAACTTTTCTTAGCGCTTGCTCTATCTTGTTGGTGATTTTTTGCTCTACATCAGACGCTTTACTAGGAAAGTTTGGGTAGCTATCTATGTTCAACTCTTTTGTTTCTTTTTCTGGAAAAAAAGAACGCTTGATCTGTAGGGTACTGATGATACCTGTAAGAAAAATAATGAATATCAAAGAGTTTACCCAAAGACCATTTTTAGCAAAAAAAGTGATGATATTTCTCATTGTATTATAGCGTTGTAGCTGACGAAGAAATGTTACCTATTATGTAGGCGGACATAAGTAGTCCTCCAAAAGTACTTAGGCTTAGTTATCTTATCTCAGCCTTTTTTCCCAAATACTGACTATTGGTAAATTTATCTAAAACTAACTCTTGATCTTCAAGCCCTATATAATAAGTATAATCTAAATCCGATGATATAATATTTATTTTCTTAGCTGTAATGATGCTATCTTTTAATACATAGACGGAAGCTGAATCATAGACGGCATTGGTAGAAATTTTTGAGCAACGCTCACAAATAGGAATTTTTAAAGCTAAGGTAAGGTATTCGCCTGCCATGAGTGTGTGCGTATTTACCAATCGAAACATACTACTCACAGTGTAGTTGCTGGGATTGATTTTTGGACTACTCCCACTATAGAAACCTATATATTCTTTGCTGTCGGCAGTAAAGCTATATGGCGTGTTTTTGTCTAAGAAGGGTATATGTTCCTTTCTTAGTGAGATTTCTATTTCGTGCCCTTTGGAAGAGGACAACTCATAGATTACCTTTCCTTTAGAGACAAAGGCATCGTTTTGCGTATGTACCTTCACGATTGTACCTGCTACGGTGGCGGTAACTTGCTGGTTTGAAACCGACTCTTCTGCTTTCTCTACAGCATACAGTTGGCTTCTAAGCCCTTGATTTTCAACAAAATTTTGAAATTGTTCGTTTCCAAAGCTTGGAAATGAATAGTCTTGCTTGTCTATGACGTACTGGGTGTAGCTATTCCACTCGTCTGCATATTGAGGGAAGTCTAACGAGATAGAGGCTTCTAATGAATTGAATGTATTGGTAAGGGAGCGTTTTTTATGATCTAAATCTACGGAAAGTTCTGGGTTTTCTATGCTACCTAATCGTTGATTTTTATTTATCTTATCACCTACCCTGAGCTTTCGAAATTCATGGTACTTACCGCTTACATCAGCGGTTACAAGTGGTATAAATCCGTTTCTCAAAACACCATAGTATTCAAAAGATAAATGTTGTGATGTATTAAAGACTTCCTGCACACTTACCGAAACCTTTTCTGGTTTTAGGTCTAGCTTAGTCCTATGTTTTGATGGGCTAAACAGTACATAAAACAAAATAAAAAAACAGATGATGCCTATGATAACAATCAGCGTTTTTCGTATCGAAATGTTTTGTAAAAACGTATTCATTTTTCAGTGAAAGATGTTTTTTTAAGAGTAGTTTAAACTTTTAATAATAAGTAGTCGTACAAAAACATCCTAATTTTTATACGCCTACTTCATTTAAATTACTTCGAGTTTACACTATTTTCCATTACACTTTCCTCATCATCAGACTTCTCATAGTCGTCAATAGGGACATGTATATCTTTTCTTTTTCCATTGTCAAACGTCAGCAATAATGAAGGAAGTAAAATCAAATTGGTGAGCATCGCAAACAATAAGGTCATAGAGGTTAAGAGCCCCAACATGATGGTACCTTCAAAATTTGAAAAGGCAAAAATAATGAAACCAAAAAACAAGATGATGGAAGTATATATCATACTAGCTCCTGTTTCTCTTATACTTACAGAAATCGCGTCTTTTACGGATAATTTACTATGTAGCAACTCTTGTCTATATTTGGCTAGGAAGTGAATGGAGTCATCTACAGATATACCAAAAGCTATGGTAAATATCAACGCGGTACTAGGCTTAAGCGGTATGCCAAAATAACCCATCAAAGCACCTGTAAAGATCAAAGGTATCAAGTTTGGAATAAACGAAATGATTACTACTTTGTGATTTCTAAACAAGATAGCCATAATGATGGCAATCAGGATAAAGGCAATCATTAAACTTGTTCTTAAGTTTTCTATCAAAAACCTATTCCCTTTTATAAACAAAGGTGTAGTACCAGTGATATGGTAACGTAGAGATTCATTTGGTTTAAATATTTCTTCTACCTTAGGTTTGATGATGCTGTCTATAAGGATGTGTAGTTTTTTTGATCCTATGTCTGCAACTTTGAGCGAGACTCTTATCTTCTGCCCTGTAGTATCCGAATATAGTAAACTATTTGTTTCTGTGCCTTCAATATCTAGCATCTCTCCGCTTTTCTTGATATACGAGAGTATCCTATTTTTATCTTGACGGGTAGGAATGTCATAAAAAATAGTATCTCCTCCCCAATATGCTTGACGCGATGCTTTCAAGAAGTTTAAAGCAGAGATTGGTTCTGAAAGTTCTGGTAGGTCAGCTAAGAAAAGCTGTAAGTCATCTAGCTTTTTCATCATACTAGACTTGGTAACGGCTCTTTTGTCATCCGTTTCTATCACTAGCTCCAAGGGCATGACACCATTGAAGTTTTTCTCAAAAAAACGAAGATCTTGCACTATCTTTCCACTTTCTGGAATATCATCTACCATAAAGGACAAGGCTGTAATCTTCCAAACACCAAACATACCGATGATTACCAAAAAGACGGTGCTAACATATACCCACTTTCTTTTGGTCATTACAATATTGTTTAGCGTCATCAAAAACTTGCTCAAGCCTTGGAATTGCAAATGTTTGAGGTGTCTCTTTTTGGGTGCTGGAAGGTAAGTATAGATAGAAGGAATAAGGATAATACTAATGATAAATGTAACCATAATATTGACCCCTGCAACCGTACCAAATTCTCTCAAAATATCGATATCATTGAAGGTCAAGGCTAAAAAGCCTATGGCAGTGGTAAAATTAGTAATCAAGGTTACCATCCCGATTTTTCGGATGACAGTACTCAATGCTTTTACTTTGTTTTTATGCTTATCAAACTCTTGATGATATTTATTAAGCAGATATACACAGTTGGGGATACCTATCACAACTAATATAGGCGGAATTAGTCCTGTGAGCATGGTGATTTTGTAGCCGAGCGTAGCAATAGTCCCAACACTCCATATCACTGAAACAGCAATAATCAATAAAGAAACAAATACAGTATTGAAAGAACGGAAAAAGAAAAACAACACCATGGCGGTAACAATGACTGATAACGCCAAAAATAAGTTGAGCTCTTTTGCTACTTGTTTGGAGAATACAGAACGCACATAGGGCAAGCCGCCGATATAGGTTTTGATACTAGTTTTATTTTCAAACGCTTCTGTAAGAGATATGATGGTTTTCATGAAGGCATCTCTCTTTTTAGACTGATAGTATTCAGACTCTACGCTTACGACTATATTAGCAGCACCATTTTTTGGATTGATGATCTGACCTTGATAAACTTGATTTTTGTTTATCTGTTGCATCACACTGTCCAATACGGACTGATTGCTTGGAAAGGAAGAGAAGAAAGCTTGTTGTAGAAATCTTTTTTCATCTCTATTCGGAACTATAGCTTGTAAGTTTGGTAAGGCAATGACTTGTTTTACACCTTCCATTGCTTCTAACTGCTTTACAAAGTCTGCATAGCTCTCAAAAGTATCTATTTCATAGATGCTAGAGTCTTGTGTTCCAATGATAATAACATTATCATCTTGACCAAAGGTTTTGGTAAATTCTTTGAAATACTCCAAATCGGGATCGTTTTTGGGAACGACCTTGGCAAATTTATATGACAGTTCTAAGCCTACTTTTGCTTTATAACCTAAAAAAGCGGTGATAAGAACTAGACTAAGGATAAAATAAATCCTGTATTTGATGACGATGTGCGCAATTTTTAACCACATAGAGGGCAAAGGTACAATTTTTTAAATGGAAACCATGATGATAAATCAACAAAGCAAAGATAGGCATCACCAAAACTCTACCAAAAAATATTTTTCTAGTTTTTTATCATCACTATTTGTAAAAAACAATGCTATTGGTAATGAATTTTTTGTTTTATAATGTATCAGCTCGTGTGTATGTTTTACCTTAGGATAAACATGTGAATCTTCTATTTGTTGAAAATCTTCTTTGCCAATCAATAAACAACAACCTTCTAAGGTGCTGAGTTTTTGTAAAGATGTGATATGGATCACCCGCTTATCTAAATAAAACTTTAAGGTAGGTGATACTAAGGATTGCTTATCGTCATATACATAAAGTGGTCTATGCGCATATGCACTTTTGGCTACTATTCTTGCAGCTTGTCTATATTTATGATGTTGAAAAACATAAGGAAACAAGTAAAACGATAAAAAGATGTTGAGTAATGCCATGAACGATACAAGCATACGTATAAAAATGTGATATGTAGAGTGCCTTATTTTCCAACGAAATATACTCCCTCTATTATAACTATCTACTAGGCTTATGGCTGTAATAAGAGACACATAAGGTGTAAGGACATATAGATAGTTTGGCGATTTGAAACTTGCAAAAGATATGATAAGCAAGAAAATGGTAAGTAGCCCAATGCTTCCTCCTTCTGTCAGTGCTGTGAACACCTTTTTTGTTTTATTATGTGAGCTAATCAAAAAACGAGTTTTATACAACCACATACATTGTTGTACATAAGCAATAAGAAAGAAAAAAGACCAAGGAAAAAAGACCCAAAGCAGGTTATGCACATAGAAAAAAGGGTCTGAATAATTTTTTAAATAGCTTCCTGTTATGCGTCCTACATTATTCTTCCAAAAGAAAAAAATAATCCCGTCTATACTAAACTGACGATACAAAGCATGAAGGTAAGGTAATACTATGATGGTAGGAATGATAAAAACAAGTAACCATTGCCAACGCAATATGGACTTCAAATTTCTTTTGAGTAAAGTATCTGTAGCTACCGCTATAAAGATCAAAGCCAAAGCCAAAGGGCCTTTGGTCAATACTGCCAAAGCAAGTGCTAATGAACCGTATAATATATGTTTAGTGTTATTATTTTTACAAAAAAGTAATAATTGCCATACGCTAGCTATAACCAAAGGCATCAAAACCGTATCTGTCCTTACGTCATTGGTATAAATGAAAGTAGCTTGTACAGTAAAAAAAATGAGAAATGATAAGCGAGCTATATGTTTTGAATAAAAACTATACGCAAAACGAAAAGTAAAATAGCCACCAAGTAAGGTAAATAAAAAAGGAAAAAGCTTAAAACTAAAGTTACTTACCCCAAACAATGAGAATGAAGAAGCTACTAACCAAAACAAAAAAGGGGGTTTTTGTAAATAAGCACCACCGAAGCGCTCTTGTATAGCTAAATAATCGCCTCCTTCTAGCAGTGTTCTCCCTATAGCTGCGTACTTGGCGGCATCACCTTGAATATCGGCAATTAATCCAACGAAATAGGCAAGGCACAATAAAAAGAAGATAATATACTCCTTATACGTTACTTTTATAAATAGCTGATGAATGGTATGTTTCATTAAATTCAGCCCTCTTAATTCTACTTTACTGCACTACTATATCGCCTTGATATAACACCTTCTACGCAAAGTAGCGCTACCTTCTTGTTTGATATAGTCTGACCATAGGTTAATGACATTGAGGTTTTCTTCAAGCATTGGTCCCGTAAAGACACGCTTAACTTTTTGGTTGACATAGGCTTGGTTTAACTGCTGAAATAGCAAGGCACTAGCTCCTTGTTTTTGAAACTTTGGGCGCGTGCCAATCAAAAACATATCTACAATATCGTTGTTGTTCATGGCTCTAAGTACTGGAATAAAACCAAAAGGATAAAGCCAACCCTTTGCTTTTTGGAATGCTGTTGACAAAGATGGTAAAGAGAGCGCAAAAGCTGCTACCTCATCGTTTTGATCCACAATTATGCTTACAAACTCTTTCTTAACAAAACCAAAATACATTTTGGTGAAATAGTCTATCTGCCTTTGTGATAGAGGATAGTAACCATATAAATGCCCGTATGCTTCGTTGAGTATATCAAATACTTGATTTGTGTATTTGAGAATGTCTTTACTTTTTTTGAATGTCTTAGCTTCAAAGCCCGAACGTTTAGCGACTAAATTGGCTGTTCTTTGAAGACGTTTGTCTATCTGAGAAGGTAGATTAAAACGATATTCGAGCCAATCACAAGCTTTGGTAAAACCAAGCTGTTTGTAATGATCTAGATAGTAAGGAAAATTATAAATGGTAGCTTGCGTTGCTATCTGGTCAAAACCTTCTACCAGAGCACCTTCAAAGTCTAAATCTGTAAAACCTAAAGGACCATGTATTTTTTCTAATTGCTTATCCTTTGCCCAAGTAATAACTGCATCAAACAATAGTTTTGATACTTCATAATCATCAATAAAATCTACCCAACCAAAACGAATGTGTTTTTTTTCTTCTGCTTCTACATTGAGTAAAATACCTGCTATTCTTCCTACGATTTCATTTTTACGCTTCACTACCCAATAGCGTGCTTCGCAATGATCAAAGGCTGGATTTTTTTGCTTAGAAAGTGTGCTAAGTTCAAAGGATAGTATAGGAGGAACATACTCACTCACACCTTTATATAGTTTTGTTGGAAATTTTATAAAGGCAATAAGTTCATTCTTATTAGAAACTTCATGAATAGTAAAATCTGACATAACTCATGTTTTGAAAGACATCTATATGGATGTCAATGAGAAGATTTGATATGATCTAAGGTATGCTGTATGCCTGTATAGAGGTCATATTTGATGGTAAAAGGCATTTTTTTTCTTTCTTCAGAAACATCATAACCCCAATCGTCAGTGATTTCTTTGAGTTTTTCTACCGTCATAAAAGGGTTCTTTGAAAGAAAAGAAGCTATCCTTACAAAAAATAATGCTAAGCCTTTTGGAAGCTTTAAGGTAAAGCTTTTCTTACCCAATGCTTGGTCTATCGCTTTTTTGATATCAATGTTTGTATAAATTTTTCCATCGGTGAGATGTGCTATCTCATTGCTATGTTTGGCACTAATCTCAAACACGGCTCTAGCAACATCTTGTACGTGTATCATGGATATCTTCTGAGAAGCTTTACCTATAAGAGGATAGATGCCTTTGTTGCAACTATCAAAAAGTGCTACAAAATCTTTGTCTTTAGGACCATAAATCCCTGTAGGTCTATAGATGAGATAGGGAAGACCGCTTGATTGAATAATCTTTTCTGTTGCCAACTTACTTTCACCGTAAGCAGAAACAGGCATATTCTTACCTAAAGGTCCTTTAGCAGCAAGTGAAGAGATATAAGCGAACTTTCCTGTAGCAGACAATAGCTCAGATTGCTTCAAAGCATCAATCACATGTTTGCTCAGTGTTGTATTGACTTTGAAAAAAGTTTCGCGATGCTTGGCTACTGTAATAGCTGCATTGTGTACTACCAAGTCTAGCTGTCCTTGACTTTTAATTTCATTGAAAGTAGCAGTAAGACTGTCAATATCCTGGTAATTGAGCTGTACTATAGTACAATGCTCAATGTTTAGTTTTTCTAGAGAGGCATTTTTCCGCACTCCTGCAAGGACTTCATAGCCATGAGTAGTGAATATATCTACTAAATGGCTTCCCAAAAAACCATTTGCTCCTGTGATAAGTACCCTCATAAGAATGAAGCGTTATAAACTATTGACGTAAAGAAAAATTAAACAGGTTGAAATGTTTCTACAGACAATTGCTCCCCTACTTTTTTAATCATTTCAAGGGCATATTGTATTTGCTCTTTGGTATGCGTAGCCATAATACTAAAGCGAAGCATGGTGTCTTCTGGCAGTACTGCAGGCGGTACAACTGGATTTACAAAGATTCCTTTTTCGAGCAATTTTGTGGTGATGATGAATGTTTTTTCATAATCTCTTATATAAATAGGAATGATAGGTGTTTCTGATCTTCCTATTTCAAAGTTCATTTCTTTGCATAATTGCAAAGCAAAGTGTGTGTTTTCCCACAACCTCTTGATATGCTCGTCTTCACTTTCTATCAAGTCTAGAGCAGCAAGTACAGAAGCAACATTTGATGCTGGAAGACTAGCACTAAAAATCATGCTTCTAGAACGATGTTTTAGATAATTTATCGTATCTCTATCAGAAGCAATAAAACCACCAACAGAAGCAAGTGATTTGCTGAAAGTACCTCCTATAAGGTCAACTTCATCATCCAAACCAAAGTGATTAGGAGTACCACAACCTTGCTCTCCAATGACACCGATGGCGTGAGCACAATCGGTCATGATGGTAGCGTTATATTTTTTGGCTAGTGTAACTATTTCTGGAAGTTTAACAATATCACCTTCCATACTAAAAATACCGTCCACAACAATCAATTTCATTTTAGCACCTTCAGAAGCTTTAAGCTTTTTTTCAAGGGCTTCCATGTCGTTATGTCTGTATTTCAATGTCTTTGCATAGGATAACCTACTTCCTTCAATGATGGAAGCATGATTAAACTCATCCATAATGATGATATCATCTTTGGAAGTAATAGCAGGAATAACACCTACATTTACCAAAAAACCAGTAGAGTAAAGGAGAGCGGCTTCTTTTCTAAGGTACTTGGCTAGCCTATACTCTAGCTCCACATGAAGATCCAATGTACCGTTCAAAAAGGGAGACCCAGCATTTCCAGTGCCATATTTTTTTACGGCAGCCATAGAAGCCTCTTTTATCTTAGGGTGGTTGGTCAAGCCGAGGTAACTATTAGAACCAAACATAAGCACATTTTCACCATTGATGATGACTTCATTGCTTTGTTCTGATTCTATAGGTCTAAAAAATGGGTAAAACCCTAACTCTTCTACCCGTTGTGGCTCTCTAAACTTTTTGGTTCTATCTCTTAAAATGTTATTCATTGAATAAAGGAAATCGCTAAGCTATTATTGTATTGCTCCAAAATCATAAATTATACCAAAAGAGGGATTAATTTACTTCAATGCAAACCTTAATAAACAAAGATAGAGCATTTATATAGAGATTGAAACGTATTTGATAATTTTAATCTCAATTTGATAAATTCTCTGTTGATTCAAAACATATAATTCATGTTTAAGTAACTCTTTGACTATAAAAAATGTTGAGCGCTAGCATAAACTTTTTGTAAACCTTCTTCTAGCCTGATCGAATGTTTCCAGCCTAATTCGTTTAATTTGCTATTGTCAAGCAGTTTTCTCATTACTCCATCTTTCTTGCTATGATCCCATTCTATTTCTCCTTCAAAAGAAATAACTTTTTTCATTTGTTCGGCTAGTTCCGCTATGGTTATTTCGCTTCCGCTACCTACGTTGATGATGCTTTTTTCATGATAGTTTTTCATCAAAAAAACACACGCACTTACCAAATCTTCTACATGTAAGAACTCTCTCTTTGCTTTTCCTGTACCCCAGATAGTTACAGACTGATCTCCATTTTGTTTGGCATGATGAAACTTTTTCATCAAAGCAGGGATGACATGACAACTTTCTAAGTTAAAATTATCATTTGCTCCGTACAAATTAGTAGGTAAGACACTGATAAAGTTACAGCCATACTGTTCTCTATAAGATTGACACATCTTTATTCCAGCTATTTTGGCAATAGCATGAGCTTCATTGCTTGGTTCTAAAGAACCTGAAAGCAAACTTTCTTCCTTCAAGGGTTGAGAAGCAAGTTTAGGATAAATGCAAGAGGAAGCCAAAAAAAGTAATTTCTTTACATTTTCTATATAAGCATAATGAATGATATTAGACTGTATCATAAGGTTTTCATATAAATATGATGCTTTAAGTCTATCATTTTCTTGGTCAACGGCTACTTTGGCGGCTGCCAAAATCACATATTCTGGTTTTTCCACCGAAAAAAAAGCAGCTACAGCTTGTTGATTTTTAAGGTCTAATTCATCGGATGTTTTTACAATAATATTTGTATAACCATCCTGCTTCAACTTATTGAAAAAAGTAGAGCCTACCAAACCCTTGTGACCTGCAATGAATATTTTGCTTTCTTTATTCATGTGTTTA
>WTJX01000383.1 GCA_011524675.1 Cytophagales bacterium | reverse complement strand
TTCATTTAAAGCATTAAACCTGTCAGGTTTAATTTCCAAGTTTAACTTCGTAAAGTAGAATTAGATAATAAGCTAATTATTCCTACCAAAGCGGCACCACGTAAGTTCTAAAAAAAAAACTGAAAATCACGAATTACAACAAAGACCTCAAATCTACAGGAACTAATTTTGACACACCTGTTTCCTGCATGGTTACCCCGTACATGACATCAGTACTTGCCATGGTTCTTTTGTTATGTGTAACAACGATAAACTGTGACTGCTCTGAAAACTTGCGTATGATATTGTTGAACTTATCAATATTAGCATCATCCAAAGGAGCATCCACTTCATCAAAAATACAGAAAGGTGCAGGTTTGATAAGGTAGATAGAAAACAGAAGTGCTACAGCTGTAAGCGTTTTTTCTCCTCCCGACAACTGATTGATGGTCAACGGTCGTTTTCCTTTTGGCTTTGCTTTGATCTCGATGGTAGAGTCTAATGGATTGTCAGGATCTACCAGTACTAAGTTACAGGTATCCTCATCGGTAAATAAGGAACGGAATACGTTTAGGAAGTTGGCTTTTACAGCTTCAAAGGTTTCTAAGAAGTTTTCTTTGGCTACTTGGTCTATCTCTGAGATGGTCGAGAGCAATGAAGCCTTGGCGTCGTCTAAGTCATTTTTTTCTTTGGTGATAAATTGGTAACGCTCTTGTATTTCTTTGTATGCTTCCATCGCCATAGGGTTGATTGGTCCCATGCGTTGGAGCTTTTCTTTCAATACTTTTACCTTATCATCTAGTTCATCTTCGTCTATGTCAATCGCTTCTTCTCCTTCTTCTTGCTTTAGGTTGAGCTGGTCTATATCTACTTCAAACTCTACTGCCAACCTTTCTTTGATGGACGCTAATTGTACTTTGGATTCATTACTTTTTTCTCTGAGTTGCATGATGAGTTCATCAGAGTTTTCTCTCTTGTTCATGACCTCTTTTACACTCTTTTGCGATTCATCTATATCACCTCTGGTGGCATAGTATTCTTTTTCTACTTCCCTTACTCCCTCTTCTATATTAGTTTTTTCTTCGTACATGTCGATGAGTTCTTCATCGCTGCTGTCCTTACTTTCTGATAGCCCGCTTATCTCTGCATTGGTGTCGTCCACGGCGCTACGGTTTTTTTCTATCCTATCCTTGGCGTCGTCCAAATTGGTGATTTTGAACTCTATTTCTTTTTCTATGCTTTCGAGGCGGTTTTGCTTTTGGTGAAACAGTAGGTTTTCTTGATTGAAGGCTGCCGACTTTTGAGCATAGATTTCATTCTGAAAGTCTAGCTTGTCTTTTAGCTCACTGAGCCTGTCTTCTATCTTTTGAAACTCCATCTGTTCCAACTCTAGCTTAGGCTTACTCTTGAATATTCCTGATTCTAGTATTTTGATGTTTTTCTGTATATCCTCAAACTTGGTAGAGTTGTTTTCTATGGCGTTGGCAATCTGGTCTTGTTTTACCTTTGAAGACACATATTGCTGGTTTAGCTCACTTATCTCTTCTCTGATGTTGTCAATGTCATCTTTGAGAGAGGTAGATTTGAGCGTAGAAAGTTCGTTTTGTTTTAACTCTAGTAATGCCTGCTGCTTGTCTCGGTCTTTGGTAAGACCTTTGATGATTTCTTGTAGTTTTTCTAAGTTTTTTGCTCGCCCTATTCTTTTTCCTTCAAAGAGTCCTACCGATCCCCCAGAAACGCTATGCTTTTTCTTTATTAATTTCCCATTGACCGTCAAAAAAGTAATGCCTTCTTCATTGGGTAAGTTTTCGTAGTTGTCTTCTACGAAGTAAACGTTTTTGAGTAAGTGATTGACCAGTTTGGCATATTTGTCATCGTAGTCTGCTACATCAATGGCAGGCGTACAATGAGGAATGTCTTTGTAGATGTGTTTTTGATGCTCAAAGCTTTCCAAGATAAAGAAGTGTGCCTTTCCTTTGGAAGCATCTTGCAACAGGTTTACGGCAAGGTATGCGGTGGCATCGTCTTCTACGACATAGTAGTTCATGACAGGCTCTAAGAAATTTTCTATGGCAAGTCTGTACTTTTCGTCAAAAGAAATGAGGTCAGATAGGAGAGGGGCTTCATGTCCCCAACTAGAGTTTTTCTTTAAAAATTTGATAGCCTCGGGATAGCCTTCGAGGTTATCGACCATAGATTTGGTGAGGGTGTACTCATTGCTTTTGGCATCTAGCTTTCTGTTGAGATTGTTCAGCTGTACACGTATGCGCTCGGCCTCTTCGTTTGCTTCTACGATGTTGCGTTCGTTGATATCAAAATCTTTGATGAGCTGATCCAAACGCCCTTCTTTGCTTTGTAATATCTCTGCTAAGCGCACCACATCTTCTTGGTAACGCTTGAAGTGTACCGTGTTTTCTGTGTCGTCATTTTCCGCTTTGGTCAACTCTTCTTTTAGGGTGTCTAGTCTTAGTTCGCTGATTTCCAATGACTTGACCAGTTCATAAACCTCTTGCTGTTTAGATTTTAAGGCTTCTCCGTTGGCAGCTACTTGAAACTGCATCTCTTCGGTTCTTGCTTTTTGCTCGTCTCTTTCTCTGGCTAGGTCTTCGAGGTTGAGCGATACTTCATTTACGATTTTTTCTGCTGAGTCTTTTTCTCTTTCTAACACTTCTACATCTGTGATGCCTTTGTCTATCAATACTTGATCTTGCATCACTTGTTCTTGTAGGTTGGTCGCTTTATCACTCAGAAAGCGTAAGCGCTCACTACGTATTTTTTTCTCACTTTCGTAGTTACGTATTTTGCCTACATACTCATTGAGTGTCTTTTGTCTTGAAGAAAGTAGCTTTTCGTGTTGTACTAAGTTTACCTTTAGTTTTTCTACTGCTGCTTCACTTTCTGTGATTTGTTTGTTTAAGCTTAATTTATAATCGCTTTCTCGTTCCAGTTTTTTTTGTAACTCTTCAAAGCGTTCTTTTTGTGAACCTATTTTCAGTTTAGCCAAGGCTATGCTTAGGTTTTTGTACTCTTCTTTGGTGTTGAGGTATTTTTGCGCCTGCTTTGCTTGTCGTTCTAATGATTTTAGATTTTTTTCTATTTCGTGTAAAAGGTCTTCTACACGCTCTAAATCCTTGTCGGTACTGTCTAGCTTACGTAAGGTTTCTTTTTTTCTCGTTTTGAACTTCGATACACCCGCAGCTTCTTCAAACAATGCTCTACGTGAGTTTTCACGATCGTTTAGGATGTTATCTACCATCTTCAACTCTATGATGGCATAACTGTCTGAACCGATACCTGTATCCATAAAGAGCGCATTGATGTCTTTTAGCCTACAGGTAACGCCATTCAGTAAATATTCGCTTTCTCCTGAGCGGTAGTACCTACGTGTGATGGTAACGGTAGAGTATTCAGTAGGAAGTAGGTTTTTGGTATTGTTAAACGTTAGGGCTACTTCTGCCATCTGAAGTTGCTTTCTGTTTTTGGTGCCATTGAAGATGACGTTTTCCATTTTATCAGAACGCAGGTTTCTTGTTTTTTGCTCTCCCAGTACCCAGCGGATGGCATCTACAATGTTTGACTTACCACAGCCATTGGGTCCTACAATTCCAGTGATACCATCGTCAAAGTTGACTACTACCTTATCCCCAAAACTTTTAAATCCCTTTATCTCAAGTTTACTTAACTGCATAACCTAAAAACACATCGCTAGACTTCAAAAAATATATATGTCGTCAAGCTTCTAAAATGATTTACTCTATCGCGATTTCAAATTTACATGTAATCCATGAAAGTAACATCATAAAACTGTCAAGAAAGATGCAAAGCTAGGAAAATGAACATATTGTAGTATTTGAAAAGTAAATAGGGCAAAGAGAGAGTGAAGAGTAGGTTAAAGAGGCACTCAGATATTGTTAGATTATACTCATGAAGCAAATAATGTTTTTAAATAGTTGGGAATTTTATTTAATTCAATAAAAAGTTGGGTAAGCAGAAGAAAGTTTCGTTTATTTGGATGTTCAGAAACAATCTACCCCCGCGAAAAGCCTTCGCAAATTGCTACTGAACGAACGGATATAAATAGTTGATTATTAGTGGGGTTTTTGTTCTAGTCAGAATTTATTGAATAAAGTTTATTATATAATTCTACTTTACGAAGTTAAAACTGAACTTGAATTTTGATGCGTTAGGGATAGGAGCGGCATCCTTTTTTGACCCTTAAAGGGCAAAAAAGAT
>WTJX01000352.1 GCA_011524675.1 Cytophagales bacterium | reverse complement strand
TTATGCTTTCATTTTCTTGGTACTTTGTACTTTATACTTCGTACTATTAAACGGCTATTTAGTTTTTGCTTTACTATATTTACAATTTTAAGACCACAAGACATAAGAATGTATTGACTTAGAGAAGTAAAACTTAACTATACGTTCTTCCTTTCCATTTTACTCCTGTAGGCATCAAATAATAAATCATGAGACTTATGGTCAATAATGCGCTATATACCTCATAGCCGAATACACTTCCTATCTTTAATTTCTGACCTATCCTATGCGCATAGTAGTATATAAATATAAACTGGCTTAACCATTTAATTAAGGCTAGGCATAGTACAATAAGTGATGGCTTGAAGCATAACGCTACACAGAGTGTAGGATAGTAAAAGGCTTGTAGTAGTAACAATGAGACCATATACCACGGTAGCAGAACGGCTCCTTTCATCCACCTTTTTCTTTGTTTGAATAAATGAAAAAGACTGGCTATAGGCTGGCTATAGGCTAATGTTTCTCTGGAAAAATGCTGGTAGTAACGTCCTTTGTTTTTCATTACAGCTTGAAAAAGGGCAAAATCTTCAGTTACAGAAAAAGGTATTTTCTCGTATCCTCCTGTAGCAAGGTAGGCAGCTTTGCTGATGAGCATATTGTTCCCCATAGTAGTCAGCCCTAGCCCTAGATCGGTAACGGACTTGATGAGTGCCAAAGAATATAACCAGTCTATCTTCTGAAAGTTAGAAAACCATCCTTTTGACTTGATGGTAGTAACGCCTGTTACAATATCGTAGTTATTGGTTTTAGCTATAGCAAGCATATTTTGACACCAAAGAGGGGGTACTTCTATATCTGCATCTGTCATCAAAAAGTACTCGCCTTTTGCCTTGGAGGCTAGCTGTGCTAGTACATTGGCTTTGCCTTTGGCTACCCCTATTCCTTCTTTTATCAGATGATAACTGACCGTTGAATATTGATGTGCATATTTTTTGATGATGTCGGCAGTATTGTCTTCTGAGTCATCATCTCCTACCATGATTTCTAGCTTTTCTTTTGGGTAAGATTGTTTAATGAGCGCATCTAAACAGCTCTCTATAGTATGCTCCTCATTCCTAGCAGCTACCAATACAGAGATCACAGGTAAGTCTTGTTGTTCTTTTGCCTGTAAATCTTTTTTTGAAAAGATTACAAATACAAGCAATACTAAAATCAATAGGACACTAATAAGGATGTACATGTCTAGGGGAGTTTTTTGAACTGGTATCCTCTTTGGGCAAAATGAGCCAAATACTGAGGTAGAACTTCTTTTAAGATAGAAAAGGTCTTTTGATTGTCATGCAGCACTATTATACTTCCCTTCTGAGTATTTCTGATTAACACTCGTAAACACTTTTTTGCCGTCATTTTTGGCAAAAAGTCTCCCGCTATGATATGCCACATGACGATGCGGTATTTTTTGGAGAGCTGTTTTAGTTGTCTATACCTTAACTTACCGTATGGTGGTCTAAAAAGGGGGGACTCGTTATCTGTTGCCATGAGCTTTTGGCAGTCGTCTATGTCTTGATAATAGACTTGATTTGGTGTTTTAGTACCTTTTTGATGGTGGTAGGTATGATTTCCTATACGATGTCCTTGGGCTAGTAGTTGACGATAAATGTTGGGGTGTTTTTGAATATTATCTCCTACACAAAAAAACGTTGCCTGGGCATTCCATTTCTTTAGCTCTTCCAATACAAAGTTGGTAACTGTAGGTATAGGGCCATCGTCAAAAGTGAGGTAAATCTCTTTTTGTGTTGTTTTTACTTTCCACAATATTTTTGGAAATAAAAATCTAAATATCCAACCGTATGTATATACAAAGAAAGACAACTGTACTTATCTAAAATTTGCAACTCAATATGGTCAAATCGTCATCATATTGATCTGACTGAATATATTCGTTTAAGTCTGTGAGGATGGTATCTACAATAAACTTGAGACTTTTGTTTCCATTTTTTCTCAAAATCTCTGCTACTCTTTCACTTCCAAAATCTTCTTCCTCTTCGTTCTTTGCTTCTAGCAAACCGTCTGTGTACATGAGTAGTACGTCTCCTTCGGAATAGTTGATGGTAGCGACATTGATCTGTGGTAAGGGGTTTACAGCACCTATGATGGTACTACCTTCCATAAGGTCTATGATTTTGTTTTGAGAGTAAAGATGTATAGCATGATGTCCTGCATTCACATACTCAATGGTTTTATTTTTGATATTACATTTTGCCAAGAAAGTAGTGATGAATTTTTCTGCACTTGCATTGAGATAAATCATATTATTCAAGTCTTGCAATATCTCGTCTAATGGTTTGCCCGAATGTGCCAATAACCTTAGTCCTGCTTGAAAGTTTGACATGATGATGGACGCAGGTACGCCTTTGCCTGATACGTCTGCTATACAGAGAATGAACTCATCATCACTAAGGTGTATATAATCATAATAGTCTCCGCCAACCATTCTGTTGGGGATATATTTGACCAATACTTCACAGCCATCTATTTCTGCTACTTTTTTGGGGAGAAGCATACGCTGCACTTCTCTAGCAATTTCTATTTCTTTTCTAAGCGCCTCTTGCTTTAGGGCAAGCTTGCTCATTCGTTTGTTTTCGATAGCGGTCATGATAATGCTCGCTACCGTTTGTACAAAAGTAGTGATGGCATGGTCTATCTCTTCATCTACTTCTATAATGTTATTGTCTGAGACAAGTACAAGGGCTAGCACTTGCTCTTTGTGCGCTATGGGAATGACCAAGTCAAAGCCTACTTCCTTCATAGCAGGGAAAACTTCCTCTACTGTTGATATTTCATCCTCAATATCCCCTAACTTTACATCTTCAAGAGTAAAGGTGGAAGCCAAGGTTACTTGATCTACAGTAGAAAACTTGCAATGCCACTTTTTGTCTTCGATAACAAACATGGCTATGTGGTCTAGCTGTGGGTTTACGAGTAGGGTGTAATAGAATATTTTATATAAGTCATCCTCTGTAGTATTTTTACTTATAGCTCTTGTAATGTCAAGAAGCGAGTCTAATTTTAATTTTATGAGCGACATAATATGTGAAACTACATATGAATTAGCATATTATCAAAAAAGTCGCTAGTTTAGAAAAAAAATAATAAAATGAACGTAGAGGAAATCACTCAAGATTGGAAGAAAGAGCACTTTATATCTTATATTTTTCTTTGTATCGCAGCAGCTGATTATGATGTAGCAGAAGAAGAAGTTACCGTATTGAAAGATAGAATAGCTGAAGTTGTAGGCGAAGAAGTAAATATTCAATCTGCCATTAATGAAGTGCGTGAGGATGTGGATTATCATGATGATGATGAAAAAACAGAGGTTATAGCACACTATAACAAAGTTTTTGCTCCATCACTAGAAGAGAAAGAACTGATCTACAATATACTTGAAGACATCATCAAGGCAGACGGTGTAGTAGAGGGGATAGAAATGGTGATCCTTAGGTTCATCAAAAAAGCACTATCATAGAGCATACAGCATATAACCAATGCTTAAGTCTGCTCATGTGAGGGAAAGGTAGGCTTAATATAGTAGATAAGAAGCTAGTTTACATTAAAATTCAATTATTCGGGTTTTTATAAAAGTATATATCAAGTACAAGGTACAAAGTACGAAGTACAAAGAATGTTTTATTTTAAGTTGTTTGAGTACTTAAAAGTCAGTTGACTATCTTTTTTAAATGCTTTTCTTATCGTGGTACTTGGTACTTTATACTTCGTACTATTTGGCAGTAATTTAGTTTTTGCTTTACTATACTATCCTAGTACTCGTCTAAAAACTTTTGTTTTTGCTTTCTTATATCAGCAAAAACAAAAGTTTTTCTTTATATCAAAATATACTTTACGTAATCCCTTTTGCCAGCCGTCTTCATCTACATAGTAATCATTGCATATTTGATAGATGTGGTGATGCATAATGCATTCTTTGATAGCAAGGTCAAAAAACTCTTTTCGTTCTTTGAGAAAAGAGTTATCATCTGATTCTATGCTAAACACTTTATCCTGCTGAAGGTAGTCGTTTACCCTCTGAGCAAAAAAAGGTGTGCAATCTACATAAACATTAATCTTATTACCCGCATCTTTATGCTTCAATAACAATCCTATCACTAGCTCCATTTGTTCCAAATGGTCTAAATTGGTCTTGGTAACTATATTATCCCATGTTTTCATACGCATAAAGCGTTTT
>WTJX01000740.1 GCA_011524675.1 Cytophagales bacterium | reverse complement strand
AGTTCATTCGCTCCCGCTGTGTCGGTATCATGCATATCCAAATAAAGAAAAATAAATTGTATGAAAAATGTAAGTTCGCGTTTTGCTACGTTAGCAATGGCTTTATACGTGGCAATATTGTTAAAAACAATTGCTAACAAACTTCTCAAAGCTATCTATTAAAAGAACTTAGGTGTAACAGCTCTCTTGAATTTTTTTCGTGCATTTTTTCTGAAGTACTTATAATTAGCATCAGTTTCTATGGTGAATATTAGTTTTTTATCAGCCACCTGCCCTGGTTTGAGGTCAAGCTGCCAACTAATCTCTCCTGTCTCATCGTTTATGTTTCCGTTTGATGTTTCTTCTATCTCGACTTCTGCTGACTTGGTTTGAGAGATAGGAATTTGATCTATCAGTTCAAATTGTATTGGAAAAGGGTTGTTGTTTTTCAATTCAACTTTGTAGGCAAGGGTTGTTTTTCTTTTTTTTCCGATGCTCGTTTCTTTAAAATATTTTTGGTCGGCAATTTCAGAGCGCTTCAAGAAAACACTATTATCCTTACCAACAGGAAGAAGTAAGGTGTCTTTTGATTTACTGAATCTTATAATAGATTTCCCTACGTTATTCCCTGCAAAAGAAATGTATGCGATACCATCAACAAAGCCTAAAGTATCCCAACCGCTTACCTGTGCTACTAAATAAACTTCAGGATCAATACTAGGGAAACCATAATAGTAGAAATTAGTTGGGAGATCAACGGTTTGTATCGGAAATGTAAAAATAGAGCTGTTTGATTTTATTGAATATTTCTCTTTTAGTGTTCGCAGTTTTAGAAATGAAGGGATATTAATTTCATGATACTTTATTCCTTCCAACTTGTCAAGCTTTTGTTGCTCTTCATCCTGTGAATCTATGGGGGAGTCATAGTTAGCTCTATTAAGTAGCCAAGGCGACTTTGGTTTTGGCAAGTCTGTTGGTGATTCAAGTGGAAAGGAAGAAGATAAGTTTATACTTACATTGTCCCAGTCTTCCCCCGTTTGGCTCATGGCTTGCGCAAGGTATTTTATTTTAATGGTTTTATCTCCCGAACTTTCTACCATTACTTCATAGGCTGGACTCCACCCTATACCACCACAGACGTATTGTATTTTGAGTGGTTCTTTTAGTTTGCCATCAATAGACACAATTAATTTGAGGATGGCAGCATTTTCATTTTTGAGTTCAATGTTCTCTAGTTTTTTTGCATTTTCAATCTTTTTTTCAATTTCTCGGAGGTCTTTTTTAGCCTGTAAAATTTTATCTGTGTAAAACACTGTCATCTTTTCAAGGTCCTCAACTTTTGAAATAAACCCTGTTTCGTTGTATTTAGATTCTATGAGGTTTATTTGTTTGTTGAGAGCGTCTCTTTTGTCAAGTAATTGATGAAACTCTTCCTTGGTCAATTTTCGAATGATGGATTTGTTGAGAACGGTTACCGCTTGGTTGTTGATTTTTAGTGAGTTCAACACTATTTTGGAAGATAAGTTTCTGAATATCAACTCATTCATTCCTGATGTTAGCTCAGTGGTAGCAGTCCTTGTTACCAGTGCTCCTGAATGATAAATGGTAACACTTTCAGCGGTGGTATTCACGTCTATTTCGGTTGCGAGCAGATTACTTGTTGTAAAGTAAGTTGTTAGTAGTGCGACGAATATTTTTTTCATGTCGTTTTGTGTTTTATTAGTTGCTTCAGTAATTATATAAGCCAAGCGTACGTAAGTAGTCGTCCAAAAATACGTATCAAATTAACTTGATCTTATTGCTAAAAAAGGTAGTTGAGTTAATTTCCACTTTTCCATTTGGATAAGTAACCTTATATTTTGATATTTTTATATAAACTTCATAGCCCTCTCCTTTGAATTTGTATCTGTTTTCAAATAGACTTTTAAAGTCTTTGAACCTTCCCACTTCTCTGTGGTCATGTATAACTATTACTTCATAAGCTAAGCATGAATATTTAGGAAGTCTAATGATGTCTTTTTTTATATCTGGGGCATTAAAGTATAAGAGAAATTTAACGCCCTTTAAGTCTGTCTTTGGGATTTCTTCTTTGTATTTTTTTCTTAAATAAGCATTGTAAAACAATGCACTGGGTTGACGGACGTTAGTTGCATGAAATTCAAATCTTCTTAATAGTATTTCGTTGTCATACGCTTCCAAATGGATGACTTTTTCATGAGGTATGACAGTTACTTTGTTTCTACTTTGAATTGAAGATATTTCACCTCCTTCAATTTTGAAGTTTAGTGTTTTACTGGTGTCTCTTAAATAGGTGAACTGCAAAGGGCTTTCGCAGTTTATCCACATTGTACTAACGAAAGATCTTTCTGTTGGGCGTAATAAATGTCTTATTTCAAATGGCTCTTGTGCAGGTACAGGAAGGACAGAAAAAAAGGAGAAGATGATAAGGAGCTTTTTCATTTATTGTAGATGACTTTTATATTACTTGTGGCGTTTTGTATATCATGCAAAATGCCACAGGCAATAGCAGAACTTCAAAAGGATCAATGCAAAGGCTCTATGTCATGTTGTATATTGTATAGCTTTTGATCAATACTTTTTAGGTTGTCTTTAAGAATACGGTTTGTCTGAGATATACTATGAACGTTATTCATTTTAATAGATTGAATGTCGTTTGAGATATCTGAAAGCCCTCTGACCATATTATCATTCATATTGTTTATACTGTTATTGAGGGTGTTAATTGAGGATACAATATTATTAGACATATTGTCGATTGCCATTTGTAAATTTGAAAAGCCAAAAGCAAGTATTTTTTGCGTTTTTCTTTGTTCCCATAAGTTGGCAAATTCAAACTTTTTGAATGCTTCTCTTTGTATAGCTTTAAATTCGGTTATCATCAGTTCTATTTCCTCTTTATGACTTGAAACGGGATAATCTGTAGGCAAATTGTTTACTGTGTCATGGAGAATCTCATAGTAGTTGTTTCTATTGTTGCTTAATATCCTAATACTTTCATCAAGAGAATCCATTTCTACAACAAATTTTTCAACTTCATCCCAAAAAGGGATTAAAGCGTTTTCTGAAAAATCAAGTTTTATTTTTTCTAGGGTATTATTCGCTTTTTTTATTTGTGCAGGCACTCCCTTGTTTGATAGTTCAAGCGATTTTTTTCGAGTAGATAAAAGGTTCGCACATACCTTGCCTGCTTTTTTTTTCAGTTCTTGGTTTCTTGAGGTTACTGTCTGTTCATCGTGTTCTAGTTTCTTTTTTGTCTTTCTCCAAAGTCTCATATAGCCAAGAACAGCAATGGTTAAAAAGAATGCAAATGATGACCATCCTACCGTAGGAGCGAAAGATGTAATAAGGAAACTAATGATGAAAAATATGATGTAAAAGGCTATTGGTCCACTTTTGATACTTTTTAAAAATTGTTCTTTAACTGGTTTGTTTCTCCATTTTAGAAGTTCTGGTTCTATATAATAATTATTCTTTTTTTCTTTCATTATTAGGTGATATTGAGTGTGCGAAATATTGTGAGATAGAGGCTGCCTTAGCTGTTATACTAAATTTGACACATATTTTGAATAATGACTTAATTCTGATGTTTCACACATGTTACTGTGTGTTTTTTAGTTTCTTTTTAAATTTTATAAAGTCAATACACAGATAAAACACTCCTGCTGGTAGCACAATAAAAATTAGAGGGTTATGATTAAATGCATCTATAAAATTACAGTGTAGTATGTCAATAAATGCTCTTGTCAAACCACAACCAGGACATTCAATATGGAAAATTGTTTTCCATAAACAAGGGATTAGAATATTTATTGAAAAAGTAATTTTGAGTAAAACAGATACGATGAAGTATAGGGTAACAATACTTAAAATTTTATTTGCCATTATATACTTTCTCAATAAATACATATTTATCTATTTTTGATAGGTTTGCCGTCTGCGTCTTTATAGTTACCAATAATGATCATGATAAGGTCAACTAATGACCATACGCCGCAGCCACCAAGTGTCAATAATTGAATGATACCGATTACTGTATATCTAGTATAAAATCTATGAATACCCAATCCTCCTAAAAACAAACAAAGTAGTAGTGTCGTTATCCATTCTTTTTCACTTTGTTGTTGTTCTTCAGAGTCAAAATAGGTGTATGGCTGTCTGCCCCCACACTCAGGACATATTTCTGCCTTTATGTTAATAATTGCACCACATTCATGGCAAAATTTCTCGT
>WTJX01000466.1 GCA_011524675.1 Cytophagales bacterium | reverse complement strand
AACCCACGACCTACAGCTTGGAAGGCTGTCGCTCTACCAACTGAGCTACACCCGCATCAACATAAATAAACTAACCCTCTTTTGAGTTAGTTTGTGGGGAGAGAAGGATTCGAACCTTCGAAGCCGAAGCAACGGAGTTACAGTCCGTCCCATTTGACCGCTCTGGAATCTCCCCAGAAATGAACCCTTTGAGATGTGTATTGCTCTAAAGGGAACGCAAAAGTAGTACTTTTTTTTTCTTTACAAAAATTAATCGCAAAAAAAATGAATTATTTTTTACTTTTTTTTCAAAACACTCATATTCAAACATATTCCCCCCTCTATAAATCGTGAAATTCAAAAAAGAAATATCAAGAAAGAATTGAAATTTGGAGCATGTTTTCTAGTTCTAGTTTACAACGACAGGGTGTTTCACAAAAACTGACAGGCTTTCCCTCTGTTGAGAAAACTTCTAAGTACTTTAGCCAACTGTATAATAGTGGTTGGTTACTTACATTACCTTAAATACCTCTTTGCAAACTGAGACGTTGTTAAAAAAAGACTAAGATCTATTTTCTTAACGCTATAGCCCTAGTACTTTATGAATTTAATGAAATACAACGGTTATAAGTGAGTTACAAAAAACACTTTACAAACAACGAAGTGAAGCGATCTAGGATAGTGAGTTAAATATTGCAATTATAAAATTCATTAGACTGTAAGATTTTGAGAAATTTAAGACTTGCTGACGTAAAACGCACAGATAATAAGATGTTCACAGCTGGATTTTATTCCACGAAAGTGGAAAGAAGCAAAAAGATTAAAAAAGAAGTATAGCAAAGGCTTTCATAAAAAACTACATGGTGTGATTTTTATATAAACTAGCTTCTTATCTACTATCTCTCATACTGAAAAAAATAATTTTCATCATGAAATAAAAAATTTTAACCACACTATGAAGAAAAGAATGTACCTTTGTAATCAACCTGCATCTGTAGCTCAACTGGATAGAGCACTGGATTTCGGCTCCAGGGGTTGAGGGTTCGAATCCTTCCAGGTGTACATTAAAGCCAACTTTCAGCATTGAAAGTTGGCTTTTTTATTTATAGCATCTAGTAAAGCTATATTGGGTAAGTAAATAGTGCTTCAGAAATCTTTACAATAAAAAACGAACTTTATTTTCAACTTCGTCAAATAGCATTAAGTACACTCTAAATATTTCTTCAGTTTTTGCAATTCCTAATGCAAAAGAGACTAATTTCGCGTTTTAATTTTGAAGTCATGGCAACAAAGAAAATTCAAAAAGCCTTATTATCGGTTTTTGACAAGGGCGGTTTAGATAAAATCATTGAACTTTTACATAGTCAAGGTGTAGAGATGATCTCTACTGGTGGTACTGCAAGTTATATTGAGAAAGCGGGATTTCCTGTTACTCAAGTAGAGTCTATTACTGACTACCCTTCTATACTTGGTGGAAGAGTTAAAACGTTACATCCTAAGATTTTTGGTGGTATTTTGAATAGAAGGGCTTTGGATAGTGATGTTGCTGAGGTAGCTGAATATGATATTCCTAATATTGATTTGGTCATTGTAGATCTTTATCCTTTTGAAAAAACAGTAGCTAGTGGTGCTAGTGAACAGGATATCATTGAAAAAATTGATATCGGAGGTATCTCTTTGATTAGGGCTGCTGCAAAAAACTTTAAAGATGTAACCATAGTGGCTTCTATGGCTCAGTATGCTGATTTGGAGCGTCTGTTGGAAGAAAAAGGTGGTGAAACGGATTTGTCTGACAGAAAACGTTTTGCGGCTCATGCTTTTGAAGTTTCTTCTCATTATGATAGTGCTATTTTCTCTTATTTCAATGAGACGGAAGAAGTTCCTGCATTGAAGGTGAGTGAGCAGAAGGCTAAAGTTTTGCGTTATGGTGAAAATCCACATCAAAAGGGTACTTTCTATGGTGATATATCGGCGTTGTTTGACCAGTTGCACGGTAAAGAATTATCATATAATAACCTTGTAGATGTAGATGCTGCCATCAGCTTGACGGATGAGTTTAAGGATGAAACGGCTGTTGCTATCTTGAAACATAATAATGCTTGTGGCATGGCGTTGGGGGTTGACGTAAAGGATGCTTATTTGAAGGCTTTGGCGGCTGACTCTGTTTCTGCTTTTGGTGGTGTGATTTCTTCTACAAAGCCTATTGACAAGGCTGTAGCCGAGGAGTTGCATAAATTGTTTTTTGAAGTATTAATTGCGCCTGCTTTTGATGAAGATGCCTTGGCTATCTTAACCCAAAAGAAGAACAGAATATTGTTAGTGAGAAAAGATGTTGCTTTGCCAAAAGTTCAGGTAAAGACATTATTGAATGGATACATAGAGCAAGACAAAGATTTAGTTACTGAGAGTATAGAGGATTATAAGACAGTAACCAAGAGGGCTCCTTCTGCAGAGGAATTGAAAGCACTGTGCTTTGCTTCTAAAGTGTGTAAACATACAAAGTCTAACACGATTGTACTGGCGGATGATACTCAACTGTTTGCGAGTGGTGTGGGACAGACTTCTCGAGTAGATTCTTTGAATCAAGCAATTGAAAAGGCTAAGAACTTTGGCTTTGATTTAAATAAAGCGGTAATGGCTTCGGATGCTTTCTTTCCGTTTCCAGATTGTGTAGAGATTGCTTCTAAAGAGGGAATCAAAGCGGTGATACAGCCTGGTGGTTCAGTGAAAGATCAATTGTCTATTGACTATTGCAACGAAAATGAGATGGCTATGGTGTTTACGGGAGTAAGACACTTTAAACACTAAATTATTTTCTTTTTAACGTTTATAGAAAAGCTCTCAAACCTTGGTTTAAGAGCTTTTTTGTTGAACAAATGAATCAAAAATTGTGTATTTGCTCCTTCTTAACGAATTTAATTAAGTATTTTATCTAGGTGTCTAGGATTTCGTGAAAAAACAGGTATTTTTACGGGAAAATTTACATTGTGTTTTGATAGCCTAGTAAATTCTGACAAAAAAGAGAAAAAACTCACCTTCTATTAATTGTAAACATGGGTCTATTAGATTTTTTAACTAATGAAATAGCCATTGATTTGGGGACTGCCAACACCCTTATCATTCAAAAAGACAAAGTGGTGGTGGATGAACCATCTATTATTGCAATAGATAGGATATCTGGAGATGTACTGGCTGTAGGGAGACAAGCGATGCAAATGCATGAAAAAACCCATGAGAACATCAAAACTATACGTCCACTAAAAGATGGTGTGATAGCTGACTTTAATGCTGCTGAGCAAATGATCAGAGGAATGATCAAAATGATCGATACTGGTAGAAAGAGGCTTTTTACACCTTCACATAAAATGGTGATCTGTATCCCTTCTGGTATTACCGAAGTAGAAAAAAGAGCCGTAAGAGATTCCGCAGAGCATGCACATGCCAAAGAGGTTTATATGGTTTATGAGCCTATTGCTGCTGCTATAGGTCTTGGTATAGATATAGAACAGCCTGTTGGCTCTATGGTCGTTGATATTGGTGGTGGTACTACTGAGATTGCTGTTATTGCTTTGTCTGGTATTGTATGTGATCAGTCTATCCGTGTAGCTGGTGATGCTTTTAACAAAGACATTCTTGATTATATGAGAAGACAGCACAACCTGCTTATAGGTGAGAGAACAGCAGAGAAGGTGAAAATGATGGTTGGTGCTGCTACTACTGATCTTGACAATCCTCCAGAAGAATATGAAATTAGAGGTAGAGACTTAATGACGGGTATTCCTAAGGTAGTGAAGCTTTCGCATGCTGAGGTTGCCTTTGCGCTAGATAAGTCAATCACGAAAATAGAAGAGGCAGTGCTGAAGGCATTGGAGATTTCTCCGCCAGAATTGTCCGCAGATATTTATGACAACGGTATTCATCTTACTGGTGGTGGAGCACTACTTAGAGGCTTAGACAAGAGATTATCTCTAAAAACAAAATTAAAAATACATGTTGCCGAAGACCCTTTGAGGGCTGTAGTAAGAGGAACAGGACAGGCATTAAAAGATATAGCAGGTTATAAGTCTGTCTTAATGTCTTAATGTCTTTTGTTTGTTTTTGATTGAGTACTATATATAACTTCGTTGATTACGTTCAACCTTTTACTTTTGACTCTAATTTATTTACAAAGCAAGTTTTATTTGGTTACTCCAAAAGAACTTGCTTTGTAGTTTTTACCTTCTAAATGGAATGCAAAATCTAATACAATTTT
>WTJX01000267.1 GCA_011524675.1 Cytophagales bacterium | reverse complement strand
TCACAAAGAGTCTTTACCCTCTTAAAAAAGATAAAGACTCTTTGTAAGTTTTATCTTTTGGATAGCTTATCCGCAATCCATTTAAAATTTGAGATCAACACTGTCCCAATAAAAATATTTAATACTGTTACAAAAAGATCAAAGCCTGCCCCTCCCTTGTATTCATAAATTTGTAAGCTTTGCTTATACACCCCAAATAAACTCATCAGTAAATCTTGAAAGTTATCAACGATCAAAAACCCTCCAAGCATAAAGCAAGACACCTTGATAATATCTTCTGAGCTTAGGTTGCCCAATTCAATTCTATCGTCATCAAAGCCTTTTTCTAGTTTTAAGACATCGACAATTTTACCAGCACCATCTATTAATAGCAAAAACAAGCCTAGCGAAAATATAAACGAAACAACTACCCATACTACACGGATAATAATATTATCCGACGCAATAGAAAAAAAACCTATAGAGGAAGGAATCCCTATAAAAATTGTTATTACTAATGAATAAAGCCCTAATATCTTAATGATAAGTATAAAAAAATCTCTTTTGGTCATCTAATAATTTTTTGATTATCTAATTTTGGTCTTTATCATTTGATGCTTGTAATTTGCTTAACGCTTATTTAGTAAATAAACGTCCCATACTGACTCTCAATAGTCAACTTCTTTCCTTCTTCGCTAGCCTCTACCCTTCCTACTATTTGTGCTTCTACGCCAAATCTTTCCGAAATAGCGATAATATCTTCTGCATGTTCTTGATCTACATACAGTTCAAAGCGATGCCCCATATTGAAGACCTTATACATTTCTTTCCAATCGGTTTTGCTTTCTTCTTGTATCAACTGAAATAGTGGCGGAGTATCGAACATATTGTCTTTGATGACATGTACATCTTCTACAAAATGTAACACTTTGGTTTGTGCTCCTCCAGAGCAATGTACCATACCGTCTATGTTGGCACGGTGCTTTTCTAGTACTTTTTGAATGATAGGGGCATACGTTCTTGTTGGGGATAATACCAGTTGCCCAGCATTGACCTCTAAGTCCATATACTTATCTGTTACCGCTTTAGAGCCAGCATATACTAATTCCGCAGGAGTTTGAGGGTCGTATGTCTCTGGGTATTTCTCCGCGATCAACTTATGAAAGACATCATGCCTAGCAGAAGTTAAACCATTGCTGCCCATGCCTCCATTGTATTTATTTTCGTAGGTCGCTTGTCCAAAAGACGAAAGTCCTACAATAACATTCCCTGCCTTAATGGTATGATTAGAGATCACGTCTTCTCTCTTCATTCGTGCGGTAACGGTACTATCTACGATTACCGTTCTCACCAAGTCTCCCACGTCGGCAGTTTCGCCACCAGTACTATAGATTTCTAACCCATTGTCGCGAAGCATTTGAAGTATTTCTTCTGTACCATTGATGATGGCTGCTATCACTTCCCCTGGGATAAGATGCTTGTTTCTCCCTATGGTAGAAGATAGTAAAATAGGGCTATTGGTAGCTCCTACACATAAGAGATCATCTACATTCATGATGATAGCATCTTGTGCGATGTCTTTCCATACAGACAAATCGCCTGTTTCCTTCCAATAGATATATGCCAAAGAAGATTTTGTCCCTGCCCCGTCTGCGTGCATGATATTGCAAAAATCTGCATCCCCTGCCAACATATCGGGTACTATTTTACAAAATGCCTTGGGAAAGACTCCTTTGTCTATGTTTTTGATCGCATTGTGTACATCTTCTTTGTCCGCAGACACTCCTCTTTGTGCGTATTTCTCTTGCATGGGGCTAAAATGTTTATGACGCAAAGTTAGCTTTTTCTGAGTGTATTTATAATTAAGAATGAAAAAAATGGATTTTGAGACTATAAGATTTTGAGACAAAAGATATAAGACACCTTATGCCTTCACCATTTATGTAGTCTATACAACGTTAACAATAGACAAAACAAACGACCATCTCTATTACAGCATATAAATACCGATTCAACTATTTTCTTTCTCTTCATTTTTCACGGATGAAACATCCTTTTCATCTCCCCTTCAAGATGCCCTACGGAACATCTTGAAGAGCAGGGGTTAAATGCTATTTTTGATCTGTGCGCTAGCAAACTGATTTTTATGTTGAATGAAACATCTCGAATTTAGTCAAGATCGACATAGTTAGTACCGTTATGGATTCATCTGAATTAGTTGTGACCGTTGTAGGTCCTGTGCTTTTTGATCCTCCATCGTCATGTTTATGATCACCAGGACCATAGTTCTCATCCACAATATTATCATTCATTTTTAGTTCGAGGACTATCACCATCGTCATCTCCTCCATTATCACCATTACCTTCTCCTCGACGGCCTTCACTTGAGTTCAAGTGAAAGCCGTACTATCTATAAGCTCTACAAAAAATAAAAGACTTTTTATTATTTATAAGAAACTAATCTTTTTTTAAATGACCTTCATTAAAATAACCTTCATCTAATAAAATAGCATTTAGATAATCAAGCGAAAAATTCCAAGTTCTATTTATACTGTATTCTGAGTTTTGCTTCTTTAAAAGCAAATTAATGACGTATCTGTCGATATTAGGATTAATTTCTTCGTCTGTATAGCCTGAAGCTTTAAATTGTAAGATAACTGATTCTTTAGTCTCAAAAAACATAGGTACAATTGGTGCAGCAGGACATTTATGTCTAAATATATAGAATAAAAGTGTATATGCTCTGATGCTAAAATCACTCCTATTTGCTTCGCTATACAAAAAATAAATATCCAGAGTATCAAGGGAAGCTAACTCTTCTATTTGATTATTTTCCCCCCGAAAGGTAGACAGCTCCTTCATGTATTCCTAAACGATTCGCTGTCTCCAAATCAGCTGTTTTAAAAAGCTTAAAAAAATCAGCATCTTTCATACGTGTAAACTTTAAAAAGTATTCTGTAGAAGTGATTTTTGTTCTTTCTGTTGTGGCTCTAAAGACTTTGGTGATTTCATTATCATTATCAGTATCGACAACTGATTCGTTACCTTTTTGGGCTTTCAAATTAATTGCGAAAAGAAAGCTTATTGTCAATGTAATAAATTTCATAATTTTAAAGGCTAATAGTAAAAGTGACAGCACCACCATTAATATTTACAGATTGAGGAAAAACAAAACCTTAAAGAAACACTCCCCACTACTGTTAAGTTGACAAACGATGTAGGCGATAAAAAAGTCTCGCTTGTCTGCAAAACTTCTTTTGATATTTTTTCTTCATCGTAACTCCGTAACACTCATAATTTAGTTCTAAGCGAGACAGTAAAACAAAGGGACAATAAAAAAGTCATAGGATTTTTCCAACAACTTTTCGAATATGTACTTCTGTAATTTGACTATTCTAAATAGCCATTATCTTCTAGTATTTCTTCCATACTCCGTTCTATCGACGACCATAATTTGGCATAAATTCTATTGTTCAATACATCTACCACGCCATCAGCTATGATCTGATTAGCATCACTTGTATCATCGCCTTCGCTTTCTAAGCCTTCTAATACAGCTTCTTGTACTAAATCTCTAGCTGTAAGTATTTCGATAAAGTAAATGAATAAATCAACTTCTTCTGAAAGATTGATAGCTAAAAAAGTAAAGGCTTTTAATCTATCTTTTTTATCTGATAGTTTATTGTACATATAAAGAATGTCCTCTTTTTCCTGAGTTAGTAAACTACTTATCAATTCTTGGTCACCTAAGAACTCAAGCTTTAGATTATCAAGTTCTTCATCAGATAGTTCATCTTCACTATTATAGTTCGGTACATTAAGGTATTGTATATAAGTACTATTTTGCATATTGTCAAAACTACTCGCAAATTCAATACTCTGTGAATATGATTGTTTACTGATGCAAATGAAAAATAGTGTACAGATTAATTGAGTCTTCATAGTTATATTTTTAAACTTTAAATGATAAACAGCCTACTCTGAAAAGTCCTATAGAAACTTTTCTTAGCGCTTCGTCCCCCTCTTGTATTGTTAGGTACCTATTAAAGGTCTGACACTAGCAATAACACTAAAAATATTATAATTATTTTTCTTCTTTCATTTATTAACTTTAGCTCTTATACATACTTTATAAGAATAAAACCAATACCTCAAAGAGGCATTGGTTTTATATTTTTATTCTTTTTAAAAAAGTTCAAAGATTAATCCTCTAAATACCCTTCCTCTTCTAAGATAACACACACCATGGCTAAAGA
>WTJX01000406.1 GCA_011524675.1 Cytophagales bacterium | reverse complement strand
CTGAACTAAAATCACTCATTTTTTAAAACACAATTATTTTTGTCTGCCTACTTAAAACTTAAAACGTATATAAACACATGAAACAGGAACAAGATATCATACATGAGCTTTCTTCTATCAAGGATATGATGCAGAAATCTTCACGCTTCATTTCTTTGAGCGGTCTTTCGGGTATATTGGCAGGTGTATATGCGCTTATTGGAGCATATGCAGCGCAGCTTATCTTACAACCTTTTCATTATCAAGAAAGCTATTGGATTGATAAAGATAAAATAGACATCGTTAGCATAAAGTTATTTGTCATAGCCGCTAGTGTCATTGTAGCTGCTAGTAGTACAGGTATCTTTTTGAGTTCACGAAAGGCAAAAAAACGTGGAGAAAGCATTTGGGACTATCAAGCTAAACGGTTAATGTTCAACTTTCTTATTCCTTTGGTAACGGGAGGTCTTTTTGCACTAACGCTTATCTACCATAATGCTGTAGATTTTGTAGCTCCTTGCACCCTATTATTCTATGGTTTGGCGTTGATCCACGCAAGCAAATATACACTTGGTACGATTCGTAACTTTGGGTATATGCAAGTATTGCTAGGATTGCTGGCAAGTATTTTCATACAGAACGGCATTTTATTCATGGCAATTGGTTTTGGGATGATGCATATTGTATATGGGATATATTTATATTTCAAATATGATATTAAAACAAATTCATAAACTTTTCTTTTCATCTAATCAGTCTAGTTTATGAAAGATATACTTAGTAGAATCAATAAGGTATTTGAAAACAAAGTGAAATTGGGGGTGATGTCTGCACTCGTTGTCAATGAATCCTTAGACTTCAATGATTTCAAAGAGCTGTTGGGCGTTACCGATGGCAACTTAGCTACTCACCTTAAAGCTTTAGAATCTCATGAGTATGTAAGCGTCCAAAAACAGTTTATTGGCAAAAAACCAAATACTAGTTATAAAATGACGGACAAGGGAAGAAGGGCATTTCAAGACCACATTAGTGCCTTGGAAGAATTACTCAAAAATAGAAAATAAAAAAATTTACTCATTCACTTTGAAAAACAAAGTACTTTTAAACAAATAATATAAAATGAAAAAAGAACAAAAAACAAGCGGTATTTACGCCGTGTATGAAAAGATTGAGAGACTACTTGATATCACAAAAGCACAGCTTGTCATCAAACCTTTGCAACGATTAGACAAACAAAAAAAACTAATCAAAATAATGAATCGACTGCGAAGGCAAGCTAAAGGTACTGTAGGACACGACTTAATAGCTATGTTGGACAAATACCAATTAAAGTTAATCCCTCACTCTGTAGAGCATGACTTAAAACACCTTATTCTTGGTTTTGGTATGGATACACAGAGTGAAATCAAAATGCAGGTTTATCTTATAGGGAATGGCATTTACTCCTTTACTAGTATTCTGTTTTCCTCTAGCGTACTCTTATTTCCGCATTACTGGAAAGAGTATTATGAAGTTTATAAAAAAGGATGTAAAGCCCCTTCTATAAAACGCCTAACACTAAACACTTGCGCACAAGCAAACACCAAAGAGATTATATCTAAATACACACTCTAAATACTACTTACAATGAATAATGAATTAGCAAAAAGCTACAAAAAACAATACTATGTAGGGCTAGGCTTAGTCTTACTACAATGGGGACTCTTTATCTTCAGTAGACATAGAAACAATGGCACTTCTGATTTTTTCCTTGAAGATGAAGGCGGCACTTTTTTCCTTACGTATTTCATCACCATTTTTTACCATATCGTTACGCTATTCAAGTACCGTACTTTTTTGAACTTCAAAAAAATACCGATGGCACATTTCATCATTTTGCTCACTATGCTGACGATTTCTGCTTTCACATTAGATTTATCCATAAGTATCTTTGATAGAATGTCTGATTGGGTTAGTGCTTACCTCATTCTATTTTATGTAGGTTTTTTAAGTGTTGGCTTTATAGATAAAATACCACCCCTTCTACGATTGCCCATATTTTTCACATTGGGTTTAGGGACTGCCATCACCTTATATTTTTCTATTTACTTATCTCCAATGTATCATTTAACCTTTACAAATTTTATAGGTATCATTATAACGGGAATGTCATTACACCTTTTCGTACCCTTACTAGTCTTTATCTTCTTACTCATTTTTATTACTAAATATAAAACAAGCTTAAAAGAGAAACTAAGTTTTGGCTTGGGTATCCTCAGCCCTATGTTGTTGGCTGCTGTCTTTTTGTACCAGGGGCATAGGTTAGATAAGATACTTAATTCTTGGCTTTAATATGGATAAATAGAGTGAAATCAAAATGTAAGTTCACCTAATTCTACTTTACGAAGTTAGGGCGTTTCTCACAATTATTGGAAGGAATATTATGAGGTTTATAAAAAAGGACGTGAAGCCCCTTCTATAAAACGCCTAACACTAAACACTTGCACACAAGAAAATACTAAAGAAATTATATAAAACACACACTATAAATACTATTACAATGAATAATGAATTAGCAAAAAGCTACAAAAAACAATACTATGTAGGGCTAGGCTTAGTCTTACTACAATGGGGACTCTTTATCTTCAGTAGACATAGAAACAATGGCACTTCTGATTTTTTCCTTGAAGATGAAGGCGGCACTTTTTTCCTTACGTATTTCATCACCATTTTTTACCATATCGTTACGCTATTCAAGTACCGTACTTTTTTGAACTTCAAAAAAATACCGATGGCACATTTCATCATTTTGCTCACTATGCTGACGATTTCTGCTTTCACATTAGATTTGTCAATAAACCTCTTTGCTACCATGTCTGATTGGGCTAGTATATACTTGATACTGTTTTATGTCATTTTTTTGAGTGTCGGCTTTATTGACAAAACCCCCAAGCTTCTACGCTTGCCTATATTTTTTGTATTGGGCTTAGGAGCAGTTATTACCTTATACTTTTCTATTTACTTATTCCCAACGTATTATATTGCCTTTATAGCTGCATTTGTCATGGGAATATCTTTACACTTGATTGTACCCTTACTAGTCTTTATCTTCTTACTCATTTTAGTTACTAAGTACAATACAACCTTACAAGAAAAGCTAAGTTTTGGCTTAGGCATCTTATGCCCTATGCTGGTAATCGTTGTCTTTTTGTACCAATGGCATGGGTTGGATAAGGCAATACATAAAGCTAAAGCAAGCAGTATTACCAGACCAGACAACACCTTGCCTGAGTGGATATTGATGTGTCAAGAGGTTGCTACAGATCCTCTTTCGACCAAGATCATCGAAGGAAAGTTAGTTTATGATACCTTTAGTCGTATATGGGGGCAAGGTCTAAATAGTAACTCTTTTAATGAGACTAAAAGACATGACCCTTTAGTCAATATTGGGTTATTTTTTCATAACGATATTGATTTAGATTATACAACACGAATCAAGATTTTAAAATCTCAACACAATGCTCGTCATAAGGCTCAACGAAAACTATGGACTGGACGAGACCTAATAGTAAGCGAGATATTTAACAATATCAAAGTATATCCCGAATACAGACTTGCCTACACTGAAAAGATCATCGAAATCAAAAACACTTACCGCTGGCGAGGCAATAGGCAAGAAGCTGCCTTTAGTTTTCATTTGCCAGAAGGTTCTGTAGTATCTTCTCTCTCGTTGTGGATCAATGGAAAAGAAGAAAAGTCTCGCTTGACCACCAAAGAAAAAGCTGATAATGCTTATAGAGAAATAGTGGGAGTACAACATAGAGACCCTGCCCTATTACACTGGCAAGAAGGAAATACGGTTACTGTTACAGTCTTTCCATGTACACCAGACGAAAACAGAAGGTTTAAAATTGGGGTAAGCACTCCTTTGGAGAAAAAAGGAGAAAAACTGATTTTGAAAAACGTATATTTTGAAGGCCCTAATGCTGACAAGGCGTTTGAAACTAGTCAAATTGTATTTGAGTCTGAGCATGAAATAAAAGGCATCAACTTGCCTAGTAACTTTGATAATGTATCTCCTAATAAATACCTCTACAGTGGTAACTACAACCTTTACTGGGAAGTTTCTTGTGATGCTGTACCTTTATCAGAACAGGTGTTTACATTTCATGGACATAGTTATGCCGTAAAAGAACTCTCGAAAGAAAAAGCCTCTAGTGATATAAAGCAAATTTATCTTGATCTGAACAAGTCTTGGACTGCAAAAGAATACTATAGCCTATTA
>WTJX01000616.1 GCA_011524675.1 Cytophagales bacterium | reverse complement strand
TTTTAAACGCAAACCTGTCAGGTTTGGTGATAATCCCTATCATCGTAAAGTAGAACTAAAAAGAATCAATCGTATTGATATATAGATTTATTTGTAAGTATTCGGTGAATCACGTCTTGATTCTAATGATTTTTTGACTTTTAGGTATTAGTTTTTTCAGTAGTAAGCCAATAGTCTATGGTTGGTATTCTTTTTCATCGCCCATATGCCACTCCCCAAAAACACCTGCAGTATAGCTAGCTCTTTTAAGTACCTCAGGCAAAGTTGTAATCCCCAACCCCATACGCTCTCTTTCCCATATGGCATGCGTTACTCCGCACTTAAACGGTACACGACTGCTCATAATCTATGCTCTACTAGGCGCACAAGTAGGACTTCCAGAAAACATTCTAAACTTACCGATTGGCTTTTCATACGCCCCATAGGTGGCGTATGCACATCTAGACTTCCATGAACAGGCATATCTCCACAACCTTGGTCGTCTGTCAGAATGATGATGATGTTTGGCTTTTCGTTCTCTTTATTTTGCTTTTGTTCTACAGAAAAAATTACAGAAGAAATACACAAGAAAAAGCCTAATGATAATATAGCCCATTTATTTTTTATTGTACATAAGTAGTCGTCCAAAAACACTTATGATAAAAAACGGCTATTTTAATTCATCTCATCGTTAGAAATACGCGCTTTAGCTTGCTAAAGCTTTGCTTTCTTCCTTGACATGAACTAAAACCACTCCTTTTTAAAACCACAATTATTTTTGTCTGCCTACTTAGCTTTTTTTTTAAAAAAGACAAAACTTATTGACTATCGAAAGAGGCTACTTGACGACCTTATGCTTAGAGAAGGCTTTGCAAAACCATCTTTTGCACTTATTCAGCGTTATACAACATTTTAAAATCCTCATTTACTATCAGTAAACTGCGGTTTTAAAATGTTGAAAGCCTTGACAAAACCTGAGTTATGCAAAGCCTTCTTATACTGAAAATCAGATATATTCTATTTCTACTTTACGAAGTTGAACTTAACGTTCGTTTTTTATGCGTTAGGGATAGAAGCGGCATCCTTTTTTGCCCCCAAAAGGGCAAAAAAGATACAGCGGATAGCCTGACCCGAAGGGAAACGCCCTAACTTCGTAAAGTAGAACTAACCACTAACCACTAATCACTAACCACTAATCACTAATCACTAACCACTAATCACTAATCACTAACCACTAATCATTAACCACTAACCATTAACCACTAACCACTAATTCTACTTTACGAAGTTAAAACTAAAGTTCATTTTTTATGCGTTAGGGATAGAAGCGGCATCCTTTTTTGACCCTTAAAGGGCAAAAAAGATATAGCGGATAGCCCGACCCGAAGGGAAACGCCCTAACTTCGTAAAGTAGAGTTACTATATATGATTATTGCCCTTTTTTAGCTCCTAGTAATTTTCTATTGGCTATTACTTGTTCGAGCTTGTTTACCATTTCTAGGGCAAAGCCTACGAGCTATGAGGTTCGATAAGGTTTAATGCAACGAAGCAAACTTCGTAACCCATTTAATACGTACTATCAATAGTTTTGAGCGTTCTCCGCCCTTGTAGATTCCCCAGTAAATGAGTTGAAAATCGGACAGAATAAAATTACTGTTTGAACGAAGAGAGTTTAATTTTATTCCCGATTTTCGGCTTATTTACTGGATAAGGAATCTACACAGGCTTGATTTTTGGTTACTTTTCATCTAAGGAAAAGTAACATGAAAAAATCTAGCCTTTATTACTTTTTTGCCTGCAAAAGAGCTAAACGTCATTTTGCCTTTTTGTTTTTGAAAAAAACGAGGGACTACCAATGACGTGTTTTGTAACTCTCTGATTTCCAGTGTATTTCATTGAGTACAAAAAGCACCAAAAAACAAAAATCAAATGACAAACTTTTGTTTTTTGTGATTTGCTATTTGTGATTTCGTCATTCGGCTTTTTTGAGTTCTTAGAAGTCTGGTTACTTGTAAGGCAATGCTTATAACCTAAAACGTAGAACCTATAACCTAAAACGTATATAAACACATGAAACCCGCACGGCGGGAGCGAAAAAACTAAGGTTAAGATAGCTCTCACCATAGGGCTGAAGCGTTAAGAAAATAGACATTGGTCTGTTTTTAGCGAAGAGCCAGAAAGCGCGTGGGGAATGATTAAAAACTAAAAACCTATAGTTCATTACTTAAGGATTTTTCAACTTGAACACTCGAATACAAGAACACTTGAACACATTTTAAACATATGAAAACAAGAATACTATTTATAGCCATAAGTATCACATCATGCTTTTGCACATATGGGCAATACGACCTTACAGATTTTGCCACCAACAACTCTAGTGGTACTATAGTTCAAAACAATAGCGGAAGTATGTTTTACTCTAACAATTTTACTAATACTGTCAACGCAGGCTTACACACCGTTGACCTCAACAGTGCTACTGGCCCCGACACGATATTTTTCCCCGTTACGATCAGTGGTGATATTACTCCAGCAGGCTTAACTCAAAGCTATGATACACTGACCATAGAGATGGCTGTAGGGTACTGGGGAAACAATAATCATGCGATCAGAACACTAAATGCCAACTTTACCATAAAAAACAAATATAATTCTTATGATTATGTAAATCAAAGTAGAAACACTAGCGCGTCAAGTCAACTATACAACGAGTTCAAATTTGTAGAAGGAGAAGTAGATACTTTACTAGTGATAGTAACCGCTGGTTTACTTTCTTTAGACCATATGCACATCAGATCGACCAATGCTACCGTTGTAACAAACTTAGGGGAGGAAAATCAGTTTTTTGAAGATGGTAATGTTGTTATTTCAAACCCTGTACAAGATGGTCAACTGACTATAGGATTGCCCGTAGATATTCCTTCTGCCACTATCGCTTTGGTAAGCATGGAAGGTAGAGTGATAGAGACAAAAGACATTACTGCAAATGATAATAGTTTTGATGTTCAAGACTTAAATGGTATGTACTTTTTAAGAGAACTTTCTACTGGTAGTATGAAAAAAATAATCATCCGATAAAGGTAGTAAACGTAAGCATTCGGCGAACTATATCTTAATTCTCATGAGTTTTAGGTATTAGCCAGTTAGCTTTTCAGTAATAAGTCCATACGTTTAAAAGAAGGGCTAACCGCTAAAGGGTAAAAGCTTTAGTTGCGAAAAGTGTTTAGTAAAAAATCGAGAAAGCCTAAAACATTACACGTGGTTCACCGAATAAATACAAGAAACAGTTGACTTTGCAAAACTAGTTATTGTAAAATAAACACAAAAGCAACAAAAAAAAGAGTATTATGAATTAATAAATGTATATTTACATATGTTCAGTTTACAATTAAGTATAAGAAGAGTAAGTAATTATAACAGCGCAGAGCAATGACTTAAAACGTTATTAGATTTAGCTTACAAGCGAATGATTATAACGACGCAAATCGCATGTCGCATAACGCAAGGCTTCTTTCAACTTGAACACTCGAATACACGAACACTTAAAGACATGTTAAAGGTTGAGTCTAACTCACAAGAAATACTTAAAACCTATAACGTAAAACGTATATAAACATATGAAACATTTATTAGTATATAGTTTGCTTGTGTTGTCGTGCTTGGTCACGGCTAAAAACAATGACAAACCTAACATCATCTTTATATTTTCTGATGACCAATCTTATGAAACCATTGGCATCAATGGACAGCAAAAGGTCATCACACCCAACCTAGACAAACTTACCAAAGAAGGGACTACCTTTACACATGCGTACAACATGGGAGCTTGGGGTCCTGCCATATGTGTATCTAGCCGTGCCATGCTGAATACTGGTAGTCATTTATGGCATGCCAAAAACGAAGTAAAAAGATGCCATGAAGGAAAAAGAAAAACATGGTCTCAATTACTTTCAGACGCAGGCTATACCACTTACATTTCGGGCAAATGGCATGTAGAGGTACCTGCAAGCAAGGTATTCGACTATAGCAAAAACATACGTAAAGGTATGCCTCAACAAACACCCAAAGGATATAACAGACCGGTAGAAGGTGAAGACCCTGCCAAAGCATGGTATCCATGGGACAAAAAAAATGGAGGTTACTGGGAAGGTGGAAAACATTGGAGTGAGGTATTGGCAGATGACGGCATTGCCTTCATAGAGCAAGCTAGCAAAGAAAAAGAACCTTTTTTCATGTATTTGGCATTCAATGCACCGCACGACCCTA
>WTJX01000189.1 GCA_011524675.1 Cytophagales bacterium | reverse complement strand
GCACTCTTTTATTTGTTCTTCGTCTGTATGATCAAACGACACTACAGGTTTAATGTGATCTAAGTGCCAATCACCATAATTATCCCAACTCATTCCCTCTGTGAATTGTTTTTCTATGTAGATTTTAAAATCAGATAAGGTAATAGAGAGGTAATCAAGCGTTTTATTGTATTTCTTCTTGCCTTGCATTGTAATGCTCAATCGTGAACGAAGCCCGCAAGCTATGCGAAACTGTATATCTTCCGCTCTTCTTTTTTTCTGGTAATTGTTCTGGTAATCTGAAAGTTTTTTCTTATTTTCTTGTCTCCACTTCTTCTGGATTTCACGGTTACAGGGTCGGCAATATGAATAAAATCCATCCTTGGTTTTCTTGTCTGGTGGGAAGTTGACTGACGTGGCTTCTTTACTTGATTTACACTTGGCACATTGTTTCATGATACACCTACGAAAAAACCCCACAATCGGATGAAAGATACCACAAGGGTAGGCCGAAAGCGGGGTTGCGTTATTATAATTATACTCAGGGTCTTTCATCTCCCTATATTATAATACACCAAAAACGCCGAACCGGGCCCCGGATTTCCGTAAACCCTTGGTACATAGGGACTTGCGTCAAAAAAAAGTGCAAAATAATTTTATTGGGAAAATCTCGGAATTCCATTTTTGGTGGACACCTAGTAAACGTGAAAAGGTTTCCCCAGCAGCGGTTTGACACAGTAAAAACCGAGGTGAAAAAAACCTTTCCCCAGTTGCTCGAAATCGAGCTAAGTCATTGGGATATATATAGTTACGGCGACGACTTGACTCGCTAGGTATAATTAAGTAGCAAAGAAGGAAAAAAAGATTATGACAAAAAACACCGAAACAGACTGGCAAGGAATGGCAATTTACTTGGAGTGGCTTTTTTCAGAAAAATCTGAAAAAAATTCGGCAAAGTGACCAAAGGTGTCACTACCATGTGCGATAATATATATATAAGAAAGAAACAATCTTAGAAAGGATTAACACTATGAAAAACTTCAACCCACAAATTTTGTCCAACAAGCCAACCCACTACTGCCCAACCTACGGCATGATTAAGGTTTTCACCGATATCCGCGAATTCACCGATGCTTGCGGTCGTGTGTTGTACACTGCCGAAATCATGGAAGGCGATAACGCCGGAAACTGGACTACCGTTTACAAAGACTCTATCACTAAACTTTAATCTTGAAAGGATTATTATTATGTCAGTTAAATACTTAGAAATGTTTGAAATTTACGATTGTGATTCACACGATCACAGACCATTGGCACAGTTGCCAAACATGCGTGACGCTATGAACTTCGTTCGTGGCACTAGAATGGATTTACAAATCGAATCACGATTCGTTGATGTAGATACTTTCTACCGATGCGTGGAACTTCACAACAAAAACAAGAAAGGATAATTATGATTACTAAAAAACTATTTATCGGAATGGAAGGAATCATCGACGGGTGGCGATGGGTTCAGGTTGAAGAACTAACCGAAGATGGAACCGCAATCGTCGTTGACCAAGATGGTCAAGACTTCGAAGTTACCCTTGGTGATTTCGATCATATCTACACTACTTAATTTAACGGAGGTTTGTTATCAAAAACAAAACAAAAAAAGAAGCACAGAAAACAATGGTTGATTCATTTTCTAGTGTTACAGGTATTCATGCTAGTTTTTGCGAGTCGTGTAAAATCTGGCAAGTGCATTGTCCAGAGTGCAACCATAACTGGTGTGGTGGTGGTTGCGGTTGTGGCTACGATGGATTATTGCAACGAAAACAAAACCAACTTGATGAGCTATTGCAAAAGCTAGATCAACTGTAGTTGCAAGCCGATTGCGTGTAGAAAAAACATATATGAGAATTCCCATATGGGAATAATCCGATATGGCGGCCGGGCCCCGGATTTTCGTAAACCCTTGCTGTATAAGGACTTACGTCAAAAAAAAGTGCAAAATAATTTTATTAGGAAAATCTCGGAATTCTATTTTAGGTGGACACATGGTAAACGTGAAAAGGTTTCCCCAGCAGGCATTTGACACGGTAAAAACCGAGGTGAAAAAAACCTTTCCCCAGTTGCTCGAAATCGAGCTAAGTGATTGTCACGTATAGAGTTACGGCTTTCATTTGACCTCTCAGGTATAATAAGGTGTAAGAAGAAAAAAACTCTTCTTCCCAGCCGGCCAGCGAAAGCTAACAGGTGTCGGCAAAATGTTCTTTGAAAATTTGGTTTTTTTTAAATTATTATTTAGTCTGTGACCTAACGTGTCACTACAATAGACGATAATATATATATGACAGGTTGGCAAGCCTGCCTGACTTGAGGCGTACAATATCAAGTGAGCTTGCCAGCCGCGAGATTTGGAACTCGTAAACACCCAAGGGCTGAAGTGGAACAGCCACAAAAACTCCACGGGACAATCATGAGTTTTGATGTTACCGTAGCACCAAAATTCGACACATGTTTTGCAGTCAATTGCAGAATGTGCAACTCTCAAAATTTTGTTCGAGTTGATGAAAGTGATTTCATCGCTTGGCGAAATGGCGAGTTGATCCAAAACGCTTTGCCGTATTTGGACGCAAATGAACGTGAGTTATTACAAACTCAGATTTGCGGCACTTGCTTTGACTACATTTTCTCTGACGAGAATTAGTCGAATTTGCTACCGTTTGGGGATGACCCTGTGAAGTGGAAAAGCCAGCTTTGACGTTAACCACTCAATGGCTAGTCGGTTCGGGAGAATCGCATTTTAAATCAATACGTCCCTATAGTGGAGTGGCAACACACTGTTCGACGGATACGCCGGTTTGATCGCCGGTGACTCTATCACCGAATCCATTTCTAGAGTGGAGAACGTGACGCGGGCTTGATCACCCATGACATGAGTCAGTCCGAGGATCGGCAGAAACGCGGGTTCGAATCCCGCTAGGGACTACACATTCTGATAACGGGGCGTTGAAGCCACTCGGTGGTAAATCCAATCACGCCCACAAGCCGGAAACGGTGGAGAGAAGTAGGGTTGGTAGCGTATAGGGTTTAACCCGCAAGTCCCGCCTAAGTCGCGGGCATAGCTGGCGAGCTATTCAAGATACGCACAACACACGCAAATGCAACTCGGTTGCAAATGGATATATCGGGTTTTTCCGATATGTCCGGGCGGGGGCTTTTTTTTCATAAGTTATTAAGTATCAAGGGTTTAGGCCGTTTTAATCGGCTGACCTGCATGAAGTTTTCTATGGCAATTGGAACACAAGCAAACGCACTTATCAACCTCTTTTTTAATCTTATCTCTACCCCATCCAATTGCACGCCCCAGATTGAAGTCTTTTTCTTTTGGGTCTTTATGATGGAAATCAATACAAACAGGATCAGACTCACCGCAGTTTACACATGGGTATTTTAGAGAATAGATAAAATCTTTACTTAACTTTTTATACTTTGGTTGGTTTTTTTTGTGGTATTCTTTTAAGTAATCTTTACGCTCAACGTCTCTTTTCTTGGTACATTCTTTGCATAGTGCAGAGATACCTTTAGGACGACTGCGATCACGATAAAATTCTGATATGTCTTTTTCTTTTTTACATTTATAACATTGCATAACATTGCTCCTTCTGTGAAGTTTAACCTACATATAATTATACACCAAAAACACAGAGCCGGGCCCAGATTTTTCCTAAGTTCTTGGCATATAAGGGTTTACGTCAAAATAAAGTAGAAAATAGTTTTATGGATTTATTTTATTTTTCTCGGTCAAATTGACCTAACGTGTCACGGTGGTATGCGATAATATAAATATAAGAGACAACAAACAAGAAAGGGTTTATATGATTAAGTTTGGGATTGATGAATGGCTGATAATTATTATTTTATATTTCTTTATTATTTGGGGTTTATTCGCTTGACAAACAGCGTTTCGTATGTTACAATTTCATATATCAAGACAGAAGTTTAGAAGAAAGATTTTAAGATGATTGACTGGTCACAAAGCAAAGACCCAAGAAGTACAAAGCAACTAATCGAAGATGGTATGCGAATCATGCAGGAAACGATTGTGATTCCTAACGCATGGTTGCCACAAGATTGGCATGACAATAAGCGTGGTGGCCGAACACTTGCTAGACTCAATAAAATGTGTGACAAGCAAGAAGGTTTGACAGAACACAAAAAGTTGAAGGCTACCAAGGCCAGAAACATCGAAGCGTATCGGCAACAATTCGAGCAAGAAGGAAAGTTCGA
>WTJX01000556.1:932-4257 GCA_011524675.1 Cytophagales bacterium | reverse complement strand
GGCTATTTTAGTTCATCTCATCGTTAGAAATACGCACTTTAGCTTGCTAAAGCTTTGCTTTCTGCCTTGATCTGAACTAAAATCACTCCTTTTTTAAAACACAATTATTTTTGTCTGCCTACTTAAGCTTTTGGCTTTTAGGTATTACAACGAGCTAATCATATATTTCGTATGAGAAACTTTATTTTTGCTACAACATAATGAACAAATAAAGCATGTTACGTACACATACTTGCGGAGAATTGAGACTGTCTGACAAAGGAAATACAGTAAAACTAACGGGTTGGATTCAAAAAGTAAGAGACAAAGGGGGAATGATTTTTATAGACCTTCGTGATCGCTATGGATTGACACAGCTAGTATTAAACGAACAAAACGGTCAGCAAGAAGTCATAGCAGAAGCTAGAAAGCTTGGAAGAGAATTTGTGGTGCAGGTAGAAGGTACTGTACTCGAAAGAGAAGCCAAAAACTCAAAGATAGCTACTGGAGAAATAGAAATAGACCTAAGCAGTATCACCATCCTCAACCCATCGAAGACTCCGCCCATCCTCATCGAAGACAATGCTAATGAGGGCGAAGATCTAAGAATGAAATACCGCTACCTCGACTTAAGAAAGAATAATGTAAGAGCAGGGCTAGAGCTACGTCATCGCCTTATGCGAGAGACGCGTAACTTCTTAGACAAAGAGAATTTTCTAGAAGTAGAAACGCCAGTACTTATCAAATCTACTCCCGAAGGAGCAAGAGACTTTGTAGTCCCTTCAAGGATGAACCCTGGAGAGTTTTATGCCTTACCTCAATCACCACAAACGTTCAAACAACTGTTGATGGTATCGGGTTTTGACCGTTACTTCCAGATCGTCAAATGCTTTAGAGATGAAGACTTGCGTGCAGACAGGCAACCAGAGTTTACTCAAATAGACTGTGAAATGTCTTTTGTAGAGCGAGAAGATATTTTAAGCCTTTTTGAAAAACTGGTAAAGCATATCTTCCAAAGCGAAAAAGGGATAAGCCTGCCAGACTTCCCAAGGATGACCTATGCAGACGCTATGGAGTACTATGGTTCTGACAAACCAGACACGCGTTTCGATATGAAATTTGTAACGCTCACCCCTTTAACCAAAGGAAAAGACTTTGCTATTTTTGAACAAGCAGAGTTAGTCGTTGCCATCAATGCCAAAGGTTGTGCCAACTACTCACGTAAGCAACTGGATAAACTGACAGACTTTGTCAAGAAACCACAGGTAGGGGCAAAAGGGCTTGTTTATGTCAAGTGTAACGAAGACGGTAGCTACAAGTCTAGTGTTGACAAGTTTTACAGTCAAGAAGACTTAAAAGCATGGGCAGAAGCTGCCAATGCAGAGGCAGGAGATTTGCTCCTAGTGTTGTCTGGCAAAGATTCCACTACAAGGAAACAAATGAATGAGCTACGACTAGAGATGGGAAGTCAACTAGGGCTAAGAGATAAAAACACCTTCTCATGTCTGTGGGTTGTAGATTTCCCTCTGCTAGAGTGGGACGAAGAAAGCAAGCGTTTTCATGCGATGCACCATCCATTCACTTCTTCGATTCAAGAGGATGTACACTTGCTAGACAGCAAACCAGAGGACGTCCGTGCCAATGCCTATGACATGGTCATCAATGGTGTAGAGCTAGGCGGTGGCTCTATACGTATCCATGACAAGGATATACAAGCAAAAATGTTTGATGCCCTAGGCTTTTCCGAAGAAGAGGCGAAAGCACAATTTGGATTCTTGATGGATGCTTTTGAATATGGTGCGCCTCCACATGCAGGGATAGCTTTTGGTTTTGATAGGTTATGTTCTCTATTGGGAGGATCAGACTCTATCAGAGACTATATCGCCTTCCCAAAAAACAATGCAGGTAGAGACGTCATGATAGATTCGCCTGCCCCAATAGCCAAGGAGCAATTAGACGAATTGGGACTTAAAGCGCAATAATTTTTACTTGCATACACTAGTGAGAATAAAGACATAAGATAAGCATTCAGTGAACTAGGTCTTTATTCTCATGAGCTTTTGGCTGTTAGGTATTGGCTATTAGCTTTTTTTTATATGCTATTCATTTTTAGAAGGCTTTGTAAAAGATAGTTTTGCAAAGCCTTTTTAATAAATAAAAACTAATCATAAAATCCTTTTAGTGGTTAGCTCTTAGCAAGTCTGCACTCGCTATTAAAAACCTTTTGGACATTGCCAAAATAGATGGCGATTAAATTTTGAAAAGTTTTTATATGTTACTGGCAATAAATGTATAGAATGCTATACCTTTGTGACCCGTAGGTAAAAAAACTATGGGAAATCCAAAATACATCTTTGTTACTGGCGGAGTAACGTCTTCATTAGGTAAAGGAATCATTTCTGCCTCACTAGGCAAACTGCTGCAATCGCGCGGTTTTTCTGTTACCATTCAAAAATTTGACCCTTATATCAACGTAGATCCGGGAACACTCAACCCTTATGAGCATGGCGAATGTTATGTCACCGACGACGGTGCAGAAACAGACCTTGACTTGGGGCATTACGAGCGTTTTTTGGGTACACCTACCTCACAAGCCAACAATGTAACAACAGGAAGAATCTACAATGACGTTATCAATAAAGAGCGCAAAGGTGACTTCTTGGGAAAGACGGTACAAGTAGTCCCACATATCACAGACGAAATAAAACGCTACTTTCGCATCATCAGCCAGCACAATGAATATGACATCATTATCACAGAGCTTGGCGGATGTGTAGGAGATATTGAATCGCTCCCTTTCATAGAAGCCATGCGTCAGTACAAATGGGAAATGGGTTCTGAGAATGTCATCTCTATTCACTTGACCTTAGTACCCTACCTCAAAGCTGCGGGAGAACTAAAAACCAAACCTACCCAACACTCTGTAAAAGCATTGGCAGAGCTAGGCATACAGCCCGATATTTTGGTTTGTCGTTCAGAAAAAACATTGCCTGCAGGACTAAAGAAAAAAGTAGCTTTGTTTTGTAGTGTGGATCAGAAAGCTGTCATCAGTGCCGAAGATGCACCTACCATATACGATGTGCCTTTGCTCATGAAAGAGCAAAAGTTGGACGAGCTAGTATTGAAAAAGTTTCAGCTCTCTAGCGATCAAGACACCAAATTAGAAAACTGGAAAGACTTCCTACATAAACTAAAAAACCCAAAAGATACGGTAACCATAGGACTAGTAGGTAAATATGTAGAACTACCAGACGCTTACAAATCCATAGCAGAATCTTTTATTCATGCAGGTGCAGTAACAGAATGTAAAGTAAAGTTAAAGTGGATTCAAGCTGAAGACTTGGTT
>WTJX01000556.1:0-922 GCA_011524675.1 Cytophagales bacterium | reverse complement strand
GATACAAGCCGAACATTTAGTTACCAAAGGGCTAAGACCACTAGACCACCTAGACGGCATACTCGTAGCACCAGGTTTTGGAGAGCGAGGAATGGAAGGGAAGATAAGAGCGGTACAATACGCGAGAGAGAATAAAATCCCTGTCTTTGGGATATGTCTAGGGATGCAATGTATGGTCATAGAGTATGGTAGAAATGTACTCGGGCTTAAAAAAGCGACTACCTCTGAGATCAACCCTAGAAGTGAAGAGCCTGTCATAGATATGATGGCAGATCAGAAAAAAATCATCAACAAAGGTGGGACTATGCGTCTAGGTGCGTATGTATGTAAGCTTAAAGAAGGCAGTTTAGCACATCAAATCTACGGAGAAGAAAGCATCAAAGAACGCCATAGACACCGTTATGAGTTCAATAATGATTACTTGGAGCAGTACCACCAAGGCGGGATGATTACCTCTGGTATGAACCCAAAGTCTGGGCTAGTAGAGATAGTGGAAGTTCCAGATCACCCTCACTTTATAGGGGTACAGTTTCATCCAGAGCTAAAAAGTACCGTAGCCAATCCGCACCCATTATTTGTCAAAATGGTAAGTGCTTCTTTGCAGTACTCAAAAACAAAAAACAACACTAATCAATAATCAACTTTAATTTTTATTTTAAGACAATGGATAAGAACCAAGTCATTGGAATCGTCTTGATTTCAGTCATGCTGTTTGTATATTTATTTATCAATCAGGATGATAAACCTGTGGCCGTATCAGAACCACAGCCCACAGTACAAACAGATAGCAACTCTACCGCAGTAATAGCTCCAAAACCTGTAACAGCAGATACCTCAAAAGCAGCCTTGAAAGCTACTCACGGAACATTTGCTAGTGCCGCTGTAGGTACAGAAGAAGAAATAATTCTCGAAAACGAAGACC
>WTJX01000514.1 GCA_011524675.1 Cytophagales bacterium | reverse complement strand
GCTATTCTTTTTTCAAATACATCTGTGGTCGGATTCATGATCCTTGTATAGATGTTTCCAAATTCTTTTAGTCCAAATAGGTTGGCTGCATGTTCTGAATTGTTGAAAACATAAGAAGTAGTCTGATAGATAGGTACTGCTCTTGAGTTGGTGGCTTTATCTACTTCTTGACCTGCGTGTAGTTGTAGGGTTTCAAACTTTAAATTTTCCATGATCTTTTGTTTTAACTGAAAGAATTATCGTACTAACGTTTGTTAGTTGAAAAATGTTCTACAAAATTAATAAAAAAGAAAGATAAACTAATAATAAATTTTGTAAAATTGTCTTTTCACAAAATAATATTCTAAAAAGTTTGTGAAAAACGCTAAAAACAAAATAATATTTGGTGAAAAATGGTTTTGCCTATTCTTTTTGTGAAGGCTTTGTTTTATATTTGCCTACCGAAAAGTACAAGGTATGAGGTACAAAGTACAACGGATGTGCTTAGAGGCGATTGAAAGACATAAGAAATGAGCATGTTGAATGTCAAAGGTCTAATGTCGAATGTGGCGTTAATACAAACAAATAAGCGCATGTATGTTCAAAGACTCAAAGCTCATAGTTCATTGCGCAAGGCTTTTTCAACTTGAACACTCAAATACACGAACACTTGAATACATTTTAAATTTAAATACGATATGGAAATAAATTTGAAAAGACAGAATGAAGCGGTACACTTGGTAGCTTCTAACGAATTGGGCAATGAGGTTTCTATTGATGGCTCTGCCGTGATAGGAGGGAAGAACAAAGGCGCAAGACCTATGGAGTTATTGCTTATGGGATTGGGTGGATGTTCTTCTATGGATATTATCAGCATTTTGAAAAAAATGAAGGTAGATGTAGGGGAGTATGATGTAAAGGTTACAGCGGAAAGAGATAAGGATAATACGCCTTCTTTGTTTACAATTATACATGTAGAATTTATCATTGAAGCAGAAGAAGAGAACAAAGATAAGATCATCAAGGCGATCAATCTTTCTATGGATAAGTATTGTTCTGTAACGAAGATATTGGAAGAGACGGCAAAGATTACGCATAGCTTGACCTTGAAGCCTGCTACTTGGTAGTTATACGTTTTAGGTTATACGTTTTACGTTGTAGGTATAGTTTTTTGTAAATGTTTTATTTGTAAGTATTTAGGCAAACTACGTCTTAATTCTCATGGGCTTTTGGCTATTAGATATTAGCAATTAGCCTTTTTACTAAAGAGCAAAAACTAGATTACTGTTAGATAATACGGAGAACCAAAGCAAGAGAGTAGAAGGATAAAAAATAGCTGTTATTTATTGTTAAACCTTCGGCAGTTTGATTTTTATGTAAACTAGTCTCTTCTCTATTATACTTAACCTTATAACCTTCAACGTTGAACCTTCAACTTTTTAGTCAGTCAAAAAATTAAAGAAAATGGAACATTTTGAATCAAAAGCAATCAGAGGTCAGATAGACCAGAGCCAGTATAGGGAGCATTCTGTTCCTTTGTACCTTACGTCTAGTTTTACATTTGAAAATGCAGATCAGGCAGTGAATTTGTTTGCCGACAAAGAGGAAGGGAATATTTATTCTCGTTATTCCAACCCTAATACTACTGAATTGATACAAAAGGTATGTGCTATGGAAGGGGCGGAAGATGGCTTGGCTACAAGTTCTGGGATGGCAGCTATTTTTACGAGTATTGCTCCATTTTTGAGTCAAGGAGATCATATCTTGGTATGCCGCTCTGTCTTTGGTTCTACGCATCAAATACTGACTAACATTTTCCCTAACTGGGGAATAGCGCATACGTATGCAGACATAGACAAGCCGGAGACTTGGGAAGGCTTGATACAAGAGAATACAAAGATGGTGTTTTTGGAAACGCCTTCTAACCCTGCTTTGGATTTAATTGATTTGGAGTGGATAGGTAAGCTTTGTAAAAAGCATAATATCTTATTGAATATAGACAATTGCTTTGCTACACCTTATTTGCAGCAGCCTATCAAGTATGGAGCGGATATCGTGATGCACTCAGCTACGAAGCTGATGGACGGGCAGGGGAGAGTGCTAGGCGGTTTGATATTGGGTAAGAAGGAACTGATTGCAAAAATGCGTTTCTTTGCACGTCATACTGGACCTGCCATGTCTCCATTTAATGCGTGGGTGCTATCCAAAAGTTTAGAAACCTTGGCTGTAAGGCTTGATAGGCATTGTGATAACGCCTTGAAGTTGGCGCACTACTTAGAAAGTCATGAGCAAGTAGAAGAGGTGAAATATCCTTTCTTAGAAAGTCATCCACAGTATGCTTTGGCAAAAAAGCAAATGTCGCAAGGTGGGGCTATTGTTTCTTTTACGATCAAAGGTGGTTTGGAGAGAGGAAAGAAGTTTTTGAATGCGATTCAAAATTTATCTTTTACGTCAAATTTGGGAGACTCTAGGACGATAGTGAATCACCCAGCTTCTACTACGCATTGTAAACTGACAGAAGAAGAACGATTGGCAGTAGGGATTTACCCTGGGCTTATCAGGGTTTCTGTTGGCTTGGAACATATAGAAGATATCATCAAAGAGATAGAACTATCTATACAACAGTCGGTTTGATAAGCTATCAGGAATATAGTTTACGATTTGAAAACAGAACTTTACACAATAATGTGTATTAATTGAAAAATACCATAAAAGAAAAGTTGCAGTCTCTTAGACTTCCACCTGTAACCATGGTATGAATCAATAGGTTATATTCGTCTATTATTTCATATACACACATGATATGTCTTGGGTAATTGTTTTCTAATATACTACTGCTTTGAGATCTCCCTGTAACTAAGACCAAAGCCCCTTCAACCGTAAATTTTCTTGTAGAGTTGCTGGGTAATGTTATTTTGTATTGACCTGTACTTTGGCGTAAGCAAGAAAAATTTGTTGTACTACCTTCTTCTTGTACTTCACCTACAGAATTAATAATTCCTTTGATATAGGGTAGGTGATCTACTTTTTCTTCTCCACGTGTGATAATGCTTTCTTCATCGGTAAGGTTGATGTCTTTAGAAATATTGACACTATCGTCATAGAAAGAAACGAGCTGGTTGCTAGTGCCAATAAAGAAACGGTATCCACCCTCAAAGCGAGCGGTAAATTCATTTTCTTGGCTAGATGAAATGCTCTCGTCTGCATAACCTCCTATAAGCATGGCTCCCTCATGTTCGGCAGTGAGAGAATGTCCTATGGTGGTAGTATAATCTTCTGAGTGGTAATTTGCAGAGCCAATGCTTATGGCTTCGCTAGCATACACATCGTTTAAGTTGCCAATAACGCTAGTGAAGTCTCCTTCAATATCATTGAAAGCTCCAAGGATAGTAGAGTTTTCTCCTTCAATGGCGTTTTCCTCTCCTAGTATGCTACTGTGTTTTCCATAGATGATGTTTTCTTTTCCAAAAATAATAGAAAGTGAATCAGTGATGTCATTTTCAATACCAAATATGAAGGCATGGTGTCCTTCATTAGAGTTTTGATTTCCAACCACAAAAGAATGGTTGCCACTACTACTGTTTCCATTACCGTAGGTAGAAGCGAAACTACCGCTTACACTGTTTGCTTTGCCATGAGCATAAGCAAAATTAGCACTTGCACTATTTTGATTACCGTTTGCATAAGCATAGTTAGCACTTGCACTATTTTCAAGACCATGAGTATAAGCATGAAGACTAGAGATTGTATTGCTTTTACCAATAGAGGTAGAATATTCACCTGTAACCCTGTTGCTATGTCCAAAACTTATTGAAAACTCACCGCTAATATTATTGTTATATCCATGAGCTGTTATATGTCTTTGAGAGCTTTTATTCGAGTTTCCATTGATATGATTGAACGTTCCTGTAACAGTGTTTGAATAGCCTGTAACGAAAGAGTGGGTTTCACGAACAGAATTTGAAACGCCAAAGGCAGAGGAATAGTTACCATTTACGGTATTGTTTTTGCCAAAAGCTGCGGTTGCAATGCCTACACTGTCTTCATCCCATTCTTTACTTTCCGCAATACCTGCTCTAAAAGCATACTTGCTTTTATCAAAAAATAGTCGTGACTCATCTGTGGAAGTAGAAGTGATATTGTTTAGTGGGCTACTCCTTATCACAAAGTCCAGGTCTTGTATTTCGGCGGACGGAGTGTATGGGGTCCGATTCACGGCGTCGACGACGGGGGGCGGGCGCGTAGTACATAGGCCACACTTCGTAAGGCCGAAGGGGGT
>WTJX01000123.1:598-4275 GCA_011524675.1 Cytophagales bacterium | reverse complement strand
TTCGTGGAATGTGATCTAGTCGTTAATTCAATGATTTTTTTGATTGATGATTGTTCCTAATGTGTTTGATATCCTTTTTTATTCGCATCGCCGGTGCGTTTTTATGTAGAGACACCCAAATTGATGTAGAGACACCCAATTTGGGTGTCTCTACGCATACATTCAAATGGGTTTTTATATTCCGTGGAAACGCAATGTATCGTAGAGACGCAATGCATTGCGTCTCTACTGTTGGTTTACAAAAACGGTGTATATCAGCCTTGATGATTTTTAAAATCAATAAAAAACACTGGTTATCAAATAGTTATAAAGTATGTCATTGGTAGTGACGTTTGTAGCACGATTTTATTCCACGAAAGTGGCTAAATTAATTAATAATGAAGAATGTATAATGTATAATAGGACCTTAATAGTGTTTAGTGTTAGATAAATTTTATACCCAAAACAGCGGAAGCAAAAAAAATAGCCTTTAGTCTGTTTTTTTTGCAACAAGCCATTATATAGGTAGAGGCTAATACAGCTTTTTCCAATTTTCAATTTTTTGCACCATCATTTGTACAGGCTCTTCTAGCTCTTTTCCCATCCTACGTACTTCATTGGGATGTTCATCTTGCATGAATGTAAGTAAAGTATAATAGGTTACTCTATAACGGTCTTTGAGTTGATATTCCTCTTTCTGAAACAATTCATAGAGATAATTTTTCAAACCTTTTACAATCAGAAATTCTAAGATGAAACTCACCTGTTTCGTAAAGTCACTATCTTCCAATATCTCTTTTAATATCGACTCTAAAAACTTGATGGCTTCTGAGGTATTATCTAACCATAGAAGAGCTAAAGCTTTTGATGTTTGAAGATTCTCTTTTTTTAGTATAATAGTATTACCAGCCAGTAAACTTGAAGTTAAATCATCTACGTCTAAAATATGATGATTATTTTCAAGCTCCGTGACCATATTCAATAAATAAACAACCTTTTTTTTCTCTTGAAGCCGATTTTTACTTACTAAGATTTCCATAAATGGAAAGAAAGCAAATTCAGACTTTTCTTGGACAGCTTTATAGTAATAAAGAAATGCTTTATCAGTATCATTAAATTCCTTATGATATAGGATGGCTAACATGCAATAGCAACTTATTTCTTTATTTTTAATTGCCTTTAAATAATATTCTTCTGCTTTTTTATAATCTTTTAACTTCTCATGATGCAAATAAGCTATTATAGACCAGGTTTTGAATTCACTATATTTGTTGTGTAATAAATAGTATTTTCCCGCTTTTTTCCAATTATTATTAAACAGATTAATTGAAGCTAGATTAAGAAGAGTAATAGATAAATTTTCTTTAAAAAGGTTGTTGTTTTCCCCATAAGGTACTACAGGCTCACTAACTACAAATACATCGTTTAATTCATGAGACTTAGGTAAAGCAGCTTTTTCAAGGAGTTTTTTTGCCTTGGTAAATTCTTCCTGTTCTATCAATGCAATAAATTCATCTTCAAAGCTAGAGTCCAAAGGTAAATCAAAATTTTCTAGTCCTAGTTTTTTTAAGGATAGCTCAGAGTTTTGTATTAACTGGTCTCTTACTTCGTCCTCTATACCTTCGGCTTGACAGATGGCATAGGTCATTTTTTGTATATAGTCTGGGTTGGTATGTTCTTCTTGGAAGCGTTTGGCGAGACTCGTAGCATATTGATTGATTCCGTCACCTTCGCACCAAAACTCTAAAAAACGAGTCAACCAAATTACTTTTTGTTGGTTCTTGCGTGAGCCATGCTGCATCAAATACCAAATATTAAAAAAGCGTTCTTCTATTTGATAATATTTGTTTTTTCCTGTTGTTTTTTGGGCAACAACTATATCGCTTCTTTCTAGGTATTTGAGTTGCGAAGAAATGGCAGCACTTTTCATGCGTGTTTTCTTTACGAGTTCACCTACACTCATACCGTCCCAATGCAACGCCAAGCGTTCTACTATTTCTTGCTGTTGAGGAGGTAATTCGTCCATTCTATGCTTATAGAGAGGGGTGATTTTATCTAGCAGGTTTACTAAATCTGTCATACTCTCTCCTTGCTTTGCATCCAAAAAGATTTCAAACAACATCACTATGGTACGTGGTACTCCGCCTGTAAGAATACGCAAGGCGCTTACTCTTCCTTTTTGTTTGTTTACTATTTCAGCAATGTGGGGCTCTTTTCTTTTTTCGCCTAAGCGTAATAAAAGTGTATCTACGTCTTTTTGTTTCAGAGGGGCTAAATGGGCGACTTTGAAGAAATCAAAAAATGGTTGGTCGTATTTATAAAAGCTTTCCAATACTACAGAAGAACCGCCTATGATTTTGATGGTAGGAGTAGTAACCAACACTTCCCGTAAACGTTGTAGATCTTTTCTACTGAATTTGTAGATCATCTCTCCAAAGTTATCAACGAGCAAAAGCAAGCGATGTTGATGCTTGTCTATGTAAGAAAATAATAAATCGGCACATCTTTCTTCATAGTCATAGGCTTCGCTCATGGCTTCCATTTTTTCAAAGAGGTCTTCATAGCCTTTTTCTTCTTCAAGGTAGATGGCTATTTGTTCCCAAAATTTGTATAGTGTGCGCACACTATATTGTTCTTCATTAAAGATAACTGGAAGAATCTTGCTCTCTGCTTTTGTCTTTTGTACTTCGTAAAACACCCTATACATTAGGGTAGTCTTTCCCATACCTCTTTTTCCTTGCAGAAGAATATGTTGAGGAATAGAACCTACCCTATCGTTGCCAATACTACCCATTAGTCTTTTGAACTCTATAAGGCGAATTACAAAATCATTGGTTAGTTCTTGTTCGCTTTTTTGCTGTGGGCGATATATGATTTCACTCATGCTTGCTTAAATTGAAATGTTTTTCTTCCACCAAAACTGTAAAAGAGGGGAGTTGAAAATATAGTTACCATCAGAACCTAAATGTATGTACCCATCATATTCTAATGTTCTAATGATGAGTAGATAGCCTTCTCTGAGTTTATATTTTTCAGATAGATCAAAAACGACTGTTTTTGAAAGTCCTTTTTCTTCTTTACACGTTAGGTTCAATACTTCTTTGGCAAATGTATATCTATTTCCTTGAAAAGCTGTCCTTAATCGAGTGTGCCAATGCTCGAAATAGTTTCTTTTGTCTAATATATATGCTAACGCTTGGTCTATGTCTTTTTTGGCTATTACTTTTTTGTTTTGTTGAAGTAATAATTCTTCTAATTCGTCAAGAACTATTTGGATATAATAAGGCATTAGCCATACTATTTTTTTGAGGAGATGATCTTTCACTTTTTTTGAAAAGGTCATGCTTTTATCTACAAGCAATTGTTCTATGAGTAGGTATGCTTCTTCTTTAGAAAAAGGAGGGATGGCAAAGTCTGTGAGGTCATTGATACTTTTTATCGCTTCTATTCTCTCTGCTATATTCCCTAAGCCTATAGATCCACTGTAGATAAATTGAATGGTATTACTTATTTCTGATTCTTGCCTTAACTCTCTGTTTTGGTGTAAGAATAACTGTCCTTCTTTTTCGCCATAATCTTTGATGATGTTTTCAAGTGTTTCAGAAAATTCATCTATAATGAAAACTAACTTTTTGTCTAGTGTTATGTTTTTCAATAAGGTTTTAAATTCTTCAAAATAGTTTAATTGAGTATGTTTT
>WTJX01000123.1:0-588 GCA_011524675.1 Cytophagales bacterium | reverse complement strand
GTATGTTTTAGCTCTATTCCTTTTAAACCTATTTTTTCTATTTTATTGCGCTTTAGCATGTCTTTTAAGCCTTCCCAAACATTTTTTTGGAGGCTAATTTCTTCTAAGAGGCTTTTGTAAAGTTTTTTATAAAACTCATCAATTTGATTGATAGACTCGGTTGTGTGATACTTGATTAGAAGTGTGTCGTTATCTAGCAGGCAAAGGTTTTTTAAGAAAGAAGTTTTACCTACTCTTCTTGGGGCTGAGACTAAGATATTGGCTTTTCTTTCTAAGTATTTGAGTGCTCTGTTGTTTAAGTATGCTCTATCAAAATATACTTCGTTTTCTGCGGGTTGACCTATGGCTGTATTAAAAATCGACATAACAAATTTTATTTTGTCAAATATATTAACAAAAAATAAATTGTCAAAACATTTAACAAATTTATTTTTGTTAAATTATCACTATACTTAATAAGTATCAATAATTAATAAATTAAGTCTTTTTAAGTTGTATATAAAAATAGGATATTTGTAAACGAGTTTAAAGTTAAAGTGCAGAAGTTAGGCGTTTAACTTTTTGGCTTTTTCACATATTAATAGATCA
>WTJX01000280.1 GCA_011524675.1 Cytophagales bacterium | reverse complement strand
GCTCACACTGAGCATTACTAAATCCTTTGGTTGCTAACTCATCTATGACTTTTTCAAGTCCTATTTTATCTAATTTATCAATGATAACAAATAGCTGGTTTTCCTTATCTTGACATTGTATAAGCTCTGCAAAAGCAGAAAGTATTTTTCTATTATTTAACTTTATAGTGTAATCTTTGATTTGAAGTTTTTCAAATACCTCTTGTATCATCAGAATCACTTCAGCTTCATACAGGAGTGAATTTGAGCCTACTACATCAGCGTCACATTGATAAAACTCTCTATACCTGCCTTTTTGGGGTCTATCTGCTCTCCATACGGGTTGTATTTGAAAGCGCTTGAAAGGGAGTACAAGCTGTCCGTAATTTGAAGCTACATACCGTGAAAAAGGCACTGTAAGGTCATATTTTAAGCCTTTACTAGCTACTTTATGGCTTGTCTTTTTATACCCATCCTCTAGGTCTTTAGGCTCTACATCCTTTAAAAAATCTCCCGTGTTTAAAACTTTATATAAGAGTTGATCTCCTTCATCCCCATACTTACCCGTAAGTGTTTCGATGTTCTCCATGGCTGGAGTTTCTATTTGACTAAATCCAAATTTTTGAAATGTATTTTTTATAATTTCAAAAATATAATTTCGTTTGGCCATTACTTTTGGACCGAAATCTCTTGTACCTTTTGGTAAACCAACTTTCTTATTGCTCATTGACAAAAAATTTACGCAAAGTTAACAAACAATCTTAAAAGTAAAGCATGACTAAGATCAAATATGAAATATGGTATTAATGCGAATTGGTAGGACTAAAACGTAAAAAAGAACGTAGTATAGTTCTTAGTAAGGAGTCTGCATGGTGAAAAACAAGAGTAAAATACGCATAACAAACTGTAAATACACTTATTTATCGACTAATGTTAAGTTTAAAAAAGACGTATAATTTATGTATAAAATATCCCTTGAGAGGGTTCCGCATTTATTTAACTTTATACAAAAATTTCAAAATCCTTATTTACTACGGTTTTGAAGTTATGAAAGCCTTGACTAAGCGCAAAACCTTAGCTAAGCAAAGGCTCCTTTGAGCACTATCAAGCTTAGTTTTCAATAAAAATTAAAGCTTCACTATGATATTCACTTAACACTAGTTTCTGTAATAAGTATAGCTATATTATATTTTATATTGCACAGGTTTAAACAAAAAAAAACGATAGGTAGTTTTGTAATACACCTTTCTATTTTAAAGAAATAATTTTTGCTTTCAACTCTTCTTTTTCCCAAGGTTTCTGAATGTAATGATCTAAACCTCCCTCCATGAAGGCTCTATGCAGTGCTTTTTGTGGGGCTTGGCCAGTAAGTAATATCTTAATCATTTTGTTTTCATACTTCTTTACTTGAACTAAAAATTCATCTCCTTTCATTCCTGGCATTTGCCAGTCAGTGATAATAAGAATAGTTTCGATATCAACAGAGTCTAAGTCATCTAACACCTCTAGTGCCTCTTCTGCACTAGCAGCAATTTCGATCAAATATTTATCATCAAATATACTCTTTAATTGATGTTGTAATGTATCTAGTACTGTCTTTTCATCATCAACACACAATATTACATTTTTACCTTTACCCATTATTTTTTTGATTTTTCTTAAAAAAAATTTACTCCAACACCTTTCTTATTGAAAACTATAATATAATTAAAGCACGAGATTTTAACTTTAACTATGATAGATAGTTCTATCGTTCAACACATCACTTGCCTATCTACAAGTTTGGACTTTATAATCTAAAAATCTCTTAGAAGTGTTTAAGATACTTTATAAAAATGTAACTACTTATTTCAAAAGTTGAATTTTAACTTCTAGATCGTCTTTTTTCCAAGGCTTTTGAATGTAATGATCTAGTCTAGCTTCATTGAAGGCTCTTTGTACGGCTTCCTCTGGAGCATGTCCTGTAAGAAGTATTTTGATGATTTTGTTGTCATGCTTGTTGACATGAATCAAAAGTTCATCACCTTTCATTCCAGGCATTTGCCAATCTGTAATGATAAGTATGGTAATGTATCCATCTTCCAAGAGGTCGTCTAGTACTTCTAGAGCTTCTTCACCACTTTCTGCAATCTCAATCAAATACTTATTTTTAAAAATACTTTTTAATTGTTGTTGTAGAGTCTCTAAAACTGTTTTTTCGTCATCTACACACAATATTACATTTTTTGTTTCTGCCATTCTTATGATTGTTTTAAAGGTAATGTGACCGTAAAGATAGTGTTTCCTGGTTCAGATTCAACACTAATATACCCTTCATGTTTTTCAATAATTTTTTTACTTATATCTAATCCTAGACCTGTACCTTCTCCTTGAGGTTTTGTAGTAAAAAATGGTGTAAACACTTTCTCTACTATTTCTGGAGGAATTCCTGGCCCTGTATCTCTAATTCCCACTACAAGATTTAGTCCTATCTTATCTAAGGTGATCTCCATATCACCTTGTCCTTTCATTGCTTGTATAGAATTATTGATCAGGTTAGTCCAAACTTGATCTAACTGATCTACATATCCGTTAATGATAAACTCATCTTCTTCATCATAATTTTTAGATAAATTGATCCCTTGTTTTATTTCGTTGAAGTATAATGTGATTACTGTTTCTAAACTTGATACTACATTAATAGCTTCTGGGTTTTCTGTTTCTCTATGGTAAGAATAGTTTTTCAATGCGAAAATTATTTTTTGCATTTTTTTAACAGCTTTCACCATATTGTTAGTAGTCAAGTTTATGTTTCCAATTTTGGAAACCGATGAAAGCATTTTCTCCCCTTGATCTTTTTGTATATAAGGAATAAACTCTTCAAACTTTTCATGAAGACCTAGCCTAATGAAATCACTTACCAAATTGTCAAATCCTGTGATATCCAACTCTTCTAGAGTGCCCGTAAACTTTCTTCTTAGCTTTCTTTCTTCTCTTGTAGTAAGTTCAACTGCATTGTTATTTCTAATAAACTGAACGGTTTCGTTTAGTTTTTCAAAAATTTCTTGGTTGGCTTTTCTAGCAAAGTCTATAAAGTCTGTGAACTGAAAATCCAATAACTCATTCAAGTTTGAAAGTCCACCATGTATTACAGCCAAAGGAGTATTGATCTCATGAGTAATACCAGAAATAAGCGCTCCTAGGGATGCCATTTTTTCTGTTTGTATCATGTGATTTTGTGCACTTTTTAAGTCTGCATATGCTTTTTCAAGCTCTTTTCTCTGTGCATCCTCTTTTTCCTTGGCTCTAATAAGGTCTTCGTTATTTTTCAACAACTCTTCAAAGGCATTGTTTAGGTATTCACTTTTTAATTCTGCTTTTTCTTTTATTTGCCTAAGCTGTATCTTGAGTTTCAAGATTTCCTTTTCGTAGTAAGCAGAAAGCTCCTCTGTTTTTTCTAATACTTTTAGACAATCCCCAGAAGGTTCAGTATCTCCAAATAACTCTTGACTTATCTTATGTGTTTGTTCTCCAAATTGATGCGCCATACTGCTTATTTTTCGTCTATCAAAAGATATGTAAAAGTTTGATTAATCAAATGATATGCTATCTCTCCAAAGGTAGTAGGTCCTGAAAAACCAATATCTCCTTTCTCTAACTCTCCATAGAGATAGTTTAAAATACAATTACAATTGTATATCATTGTCTCCTTCTTGATATCAGCTTGTTCAACCTTTGTTCTAAATTGTTCTTTGTAGTTATTTAATGGTTTAGCAAACTTATATTTTTTCCCTGCAAATAATGGAGCATAAAAAACTACTTTCTTTGACTGCTCTTCTAGCCTTTGAAAACTAGTGTTGATTGTAGCTCCGCTATAGTCACATACAAGTGGAAAACTTATATCTATATTATGCTCTTGCAAATAATCATATAGATTTACTTTTTTTCCGTCTATGAGACATTCTTCTATGACAAAATCTGTTTGTTCTACTTCTACTGTTGCAGTAGTGTTTGCCTCAAATACATTCACTATTTCTAGTCTTGCTACGAAGCGTTCTTCAAGTTCTACATGCAGTGCCACGCCTTTATCTGAGTAGCTTTCACCTAAAATGCCATTAAAAACCTTTGAAGGCTCGCCTTTACTAAACTTCTCTAAATTAGTCCCCGCTATCAAACCCAAGAGTGGATTTTTGTATAATTGTTCGTAATTAGGAGAGTTTAAGGCAAATGATAATTGTATATCGCTTTGCGCAGGCAATACTAAAAAGTTGAATCCGTTTTCAAAACCATTTGATGAAACATGCTGTATGTTTTCTTCTGTATATGTTTGTATTTTGATGCTTTTACTAATGTTTGTAAAATCTGATACAAACAATTTAGATTCATCAAAACACCCTTTTTGCCCTTCTAAATAAAAGTATGATTCCGTAGCTCCTATCCAATTACCCTTGGGCAACTGTTCAAGTAACTTTACTTCACCATTAATTACGAGCTGTCTCCCCTCTTCTATCAAGCTTATTACTTCTTGAACAGTCTTCAATTCATTATTCAGCTCTACCATCGTTTAAATATTTTTATTAAATCTTCTCTCACTGCCAAAGAATATTTGGCGCATAACTCATACAATTCATCAATAGCTATTTGCGAGTCTAATTCTCCTCCTTTGATGCTATTGGCGTATTCCGTAGTCTTCATCTGCAAAACGAAATTACTAAACTTATAATCAAGCCTTCCAGTAACAATAAGCCCCCATTCAATACGGTCTTTAGATGGTATGTTAGATGAAAATCTCATGATAAGGTAATTTATGAATTATAATATTGAGTCATATTTAACCACATTTTACTTTTATTTAGTAGTCATTCAAAAGTCTTTAAGCAGGTGTACTTAAATAATCTACCTTGTTACTTCATTTCATGAATGAAGTCTCTTGGTTATACAAAGCTTTATATTGCATAAGTAATCATCCAAAAACACTTATGATAAAAAACCGGCTATTTTAGTTCATCTCATCGTTAGAAATACGCGCTTTAGCTTGCTAAAGCTTTGCTTTCTGCCTTGATCTGAACTAAAACCACTCATTTTTTTAAAACACAATTATTTTTATCAGCCTACTTAACACAAATTTTGTTATTATTTTACTAATTGAACATCTTTTATTCTAAAAGATACGTTTATCATTCAACTAGGGATACTCAAAATCATTACAATTTATTTATTTTTTTATAAAAAATGAATAAATGTTTATTGTTTAATTACGAAGTATTTTAACTTTTTAATGATTGACTTCAAAAAAAGTTTTTCCTCTTCAGACAATAAAGCCTAAATCAGTAATGATAAAAGCACACTTAGAGAAGAGGGTATTTTCTCCTAATTTTATTTATCAAAAATTTCTTTTGCACCGTAAAACTCTGTGGATGCACTTTTAGAAAGAGTTCAGATAGTTCTTTGTATAGTGCATTATCTTTTTTCTCGAAGATTTCAGCATTGATTTTTTTATCATCACAATATTCTTTGAAACTTATCATAGGTTTTATTCATCAAATCAAAGCGTACTGGCTTTTTCTTTACCTGCTAATTGTCCGCAAGCGGCATCTATATCTTTGCCTCGACTTCTTCTCACATTTGTAACGACACCTTTCTTTTCTAAAAACTGTTGAAACCGATCTATAGCATCACCTGATGCATTGACATAATCTGCTTGTGAGATGGGATTATACTCTATGATATTAACTTTGCAAGGGGTATGCAATGTAAAATCATATAGTTCTTTAGCGTCTTCTAGGGTATCATTCACACCATGAAAAACGATGTATTCGTAGGTTACGCGACACTTTGTTTTTTTATAAAAATACATCAAGGCCTCTTTGAGTGCTGCTAAAGAGTTTGATTCATTGATAGGCATTATTTTATTTCTCTTCTCATCGTTGGCAGCATGCAGAGAGAGCGCTAGATTAAACTTTACTTGATCGTCTCCTAGTTTTTTTATCATTTTTGCAATTCCTGCTGTAGAAACAGTAATCCTCTTGGGCGACATGCCTAGTCCTTTTTCTGACGTGATATATTCAATGGACTTGAGCATATTTTGATAGTTCAACAAGGGTTCACCCATACCCATATAAACAATGTTTGATAGTGGTATTTGGTAATTTTCTTCTGCTTCTTTGGCAATATTTACTACTTGGTCATAAATCTCGTAAGCTTCTAAATTTCTTTTTCTATCGAGATAACCTGTAGCGCAAAATTTACACGTCAAAGAACATCCTACTTGTGAGGAAATACAAGCGGTCATGCGTGAGTTTGTAGGAATGAGTACGCCTTCTACTTTGTTGTGATCTGAAAGTTCAAAGATGTACTTTATGGTTTTATCATTACTTATTTGCTTACGATGTATGGTTGTGCTCTGTAAGGTAAAGTGTTTTTGGAGTTTTTCTCTGAGCGGTTTGGATAGGTTTGTCATTTCATCAAAGCTAGAAGCAGACTTTTTCCATAACCATTCATACACTTGCTTGGCGCGAAAAGGTTTTTCTCCAAGAGCTACAAAAGTCTTTTCTAACTCTGGATAACTAAGTACTTTAATGTTCTTTATTGATGACATATGATAAGTGCAAATGTACATAAACTTTGTTAGAGCATATTTAAATTTTATACATTCGCTTAAAAATTTATACCCCTTAGCTTCTGTTTGTTATTTTTATAAAAGGCTTTGCATAACTTAAATTTTGCAAAGCCTTCTTATACGCATTTGATGGACTATAACCTTGTTAGCTTACGGATACCATTTTTTTTTGTTTGACTTTCGCTACCTCAATACTTCGGTTATTTTAAACTCTGTTCTTCTATCTAAGCGATAAGCTTCTTCTTGTAGCTCTTCTGGCAAAGTCAAAATGTAGTCATGTGTTAATACTGCTCCTTTTTTTAATGCTCCTATATCTTCTGTAAGTTGATATGGCACTGTTTCGCCATATCCTTTATATGAAATCCTTTGTTGACTTATTCCTTTACTAATCATAAACTCTACCACAGACTTTGCTCTTTTAGCAGATAATGTCTCATTAAATTTGTCATTACCCCTAGGGTCTGTATGAGAACCTATCTCTACTGAGATATTTGGGTTGTCTCTCAATACAGTTAACATTTCTTGTAACACATGCTCTGCCTCTTTGGTAACATCCCATTTATTATACTCAAAATATATTGGATCAAAATCTACGATAAGGTCTTCCATCAATGGATCTAAAATAATCTCTGTTGTAAAGAAAATATCTTGTTCTTTTTGTGTTAATGCTTGCTGTGGGACTGTTTTATTTACAGTGGAATAATAAACTCTACGCTTAAGGTATCCTTCTATGGCAACCAGTAAGCTATATTCTTTTTCGGTTTCTACTTCAAAAGTGGCAGAAGCATTTTCATCTGTTTTTTTGAGTCCTATTTCTAGCTGTTCATCGTCTGCTAGACTTACTTGTGCAAAGGGTAACTCTACGAGCTGGTTGGTGATTGTGTTTGAGTCGCTGAGTACTTTTCCTTTGACGATAGCTTTTAAAAAATAGAAGGCAAATTTTGAATCGGGAAGTGTATCTATGAAACTATATACATCATCAAATCCTTGTCCTCCTTTTCTATCTGAGCTATAAAAGCCACTGCTATCTGTAGTAAAAAGTATGCCGAAATCGTCAGCTTCTGAGTTCATAGGTCGCCCCATGTTGATTGCTCTTTGTGAACTCTTGCCAAAGTTTTTTACTTTGAATAGGTCTAGTCTGCCATAGCCTGCATGTCCATCGGAAGCAAAATAAAAATCACCTTTAGGGTCTATATAAGGAAACATTTCATCCCCAGCGGTATTAATTTTGGGCCCTAGATTTACGATATTGATAAAACGGTCGTTTAAGTCGTCCCATTCTGCTCTCCATAAGTCTTTACCTCCTCTGCCTCCTGCTCTATCTGACGAGAAGTATATTGTTTTATTGTCTGGCGCATAGGTTGGTGTAGAAGTCCATGCTCCCCTTTTGTTTAACTCCATCTGTACGGGAGCAGTCCATTGATCAAATATTTTTTTACTTTTATAGAGATCTACTTGTGATATCGGGTCTTTTTTCTTTCCTGTATTGCTTCTCGCAAAAATTAGGGTTTTTCCATCTGGAGAAATGGCTGGGCAAGCTTCATGAACATTTGGCAGATTTATTTTTGAATTCATAGGCTTTGGCTTTCCTGTACCTAGCTCATCTTTGGGAAGGTAATATATATCTGTAAAAGCTGTTCCCTGCCCTTGATATATAAACTCTTTGTTTCCTTCCATGGTGAGGTAAATAGTATCTTTATGAATACTAAGCCCATATTCTGGACCAGGAGAATTGATTGCTAAAGAATGGTCTATATCCCAATGTCGTGGTATTCTGTCTATCCTTTTTAGTTCTGTTAACTTTTTGAACTCTCGCTTGGATTGTAATACTTTGTCTCTATCTGTACCTTGTTTTGCATATTTGACAAAGTGAGAAAGAGATTCTTCGTACTCTCCATTGGCTTTGAGAGAGGAGGCATACCAAAACAATGCCCTATCACCATATACTTTGCTATCTAGTAGTGCTTTGTAGAAGGGCTGAGATGCTGCAAGCTGATTTGACAATCGGTAGGACTCTGCCAACATATAATTCACTTCCTCTTGTTCTTTTATTCCTTTTTCTTGTGCACGGCTCAATTGCTTGATGGCTACGGCATATTCTTTTTTATGATACGCTGTTGCACCATTGCTTAAATATTTCCTTGCTGACTCTGAACAGGAAGTAAACACAAAAAGAAAGAAGATAAGGTTTTTTGTTCTATACTTTAACATATTCTCAATGATGTCCGTAGGTTGAAAACTACTTGAAATTGAAGATGGTTTTGCAAAGCCATCTATAAACTACGCTTCTGCCCTACTTTGTACGTATGTTTTTGTTTTCATCTTTAATGCAAAAGGAATAAATACAATGGCTGTAATGAGCATCAAGTAAGCAAAAAACAAAAAGTATTTATCTCCATTTAATTTATAATACGAAAGACTATTCTTTTCTATAACAGGCAATGTAGGCTTTAACTGTTTTACTTTGAGCGGTTCTCTAGTTTTTACATCATAAATGATGTTACGCTTGCCTTCTGTTTTGACTATGTACGTTCCTGTTACTAAAGTAGTATCTTCTGCTTTCGTTTTCTTGTCTAGTACCATAAGCCCAAGGTCTTGATTGATATTTACTTTGTCTCCTGTTTGAAAATCTAAGGAAGAGGTAAAAAACAGACGTTCATCTTGTACTTCTACTGTAGTGGGCTGAAAGCCTTCGACCATATATTTATTGACTTGAGAGGTAAGCAAATTCCCCAGTGAAACTGAGAACAAATAAATAGACATGATGATAGATTTGAGGCTATTGGGTGCTTTGGAATAGGAGTATTCTAGTACCGTAATAGAAATGAGTATTTCTCCAATGGTCAATATAAAAACACCTAATATCTGCCACCAGACAGAAACGGTATTGCCATGATATATTTCTGACTCTAGATAAGCGACAATAAAGAAGCTTAAAGAAGCAATAAAAAAACCTACATTTACTTTTTTGAGAGAAGAAAAGTCTATGTATTTGTTGATAAATGGATAGATGACAAAAGTAAAGAGTGGTATCAGGAGCAAAACGAATATAGGGTTGGATGTCCCTATCTGTGAAGGCAGTATCTCGAAGGAGAAAAAACCCAAATTGATATGCTTGTCCATGAGATCACTTTTGGCTTGTATAATCCAAGATGAACCTACTTGATCAAAGAGTGCCCAAAAGACGGCAACAAAGACATATAAGATAGCAAGTTTACCTAAGAGTTTATAAAAGCCTATCTCCGATAGGTCATCCAAAATCATTTTTGGTCTTGGGGGGATATGGATAAACTTTTTTCTTCCTACCCAAAACAATACTGTAGCGACGAACATCAACAAGCCTGGAACACCAAAAGCCCATGCAGGACCGTAGTCTGAATGATTTAATAAATAGGGTGTGATGATTCCCGAAAAGAAAGCTCCGAAGTTAATGGAGAAATAAAAGATATTGAATATCTTCTCTATGAGGTGTTTGTTGCTTTCATCAAACTGATCGCCTACATGTGCAGAGACACAGGGTTTTATTCCTCCAGCACCTATGGCGATAAGTGTCAAACCCCAATATAAACCATTTTGAGTTTCATAGATAGCAAGTACTAGATGTCCTGCACAATAGACTAAAGAGAGCCATAAGATAGTTCTATACTTACCGAGGACAAAATCGGAAAGGATGGCACCTGCGAATGGAAACAGGTAAACGGCTGAACCAAAGTTATGAAACCATTCAGTGCTTGTGCTTTCTGACATTTTGAGGTATTCAACCATAAAAATGGTCAAAATCCCTTTCATGCCATAAAAACTAAACCTCTCGGCGGCTTCATTACCTATGATATAAGGAATGCCACCGGGCATTTTATTGCTATCTCTACTCATCGTTTATCTCATTTCTATTTTGAATATGATATGGGTTTATTTAACTCAAACTGAATATAACATATCTTTTTGTCTTCTGCCAAAAACTTCTTTTCATACGTCGTCTGCAAACCAAAATGTTTATCTAAATAGTCTGATTGGTATAGATCGTCGGTATGTTCAAGTAGGGTCGCTCCTACTTTCTCTATGGTTTCTAAGGTAAACTGGTACAATGGATTATCGTCTGTTTTTAAATGTATTTTTCCACCTTTTTGTATAAGACGTTGATAAATCCCCAAAAAACGCTGACTTGTCAACCTTCGTTTGGCATCACCAAGTCGAGGTCTAGGGTCTGGAAAGGTAATCCATATTTCGTTTACCTCATTAGGTTCAAAAAACTTTTCTAACTCTAGGATAGAGGTACGCAAAAAAGCGACATTAGTCAAGTTTTTTTCTTTGGCGTTGGTGCTTCCTCTCCAAATCCTTGAGCCTTTGATGTCAACGCCTATGACATTTCTCTCTGGAAAAATACTCCCTAGCCCTACGGTATATTCACCATTGCCACAGCCTAACTCTAAGGTGATTGGGTTTTGATTCTTAAATTGAGTAGCATGCCATTGCCCTTTGATGGTGGTATAGCGTTCTTTTCCTACTTCTATCACATTTTCGCTTGTAGCGTTTTGCTGGAAACGTTTTAATTTTGTTCTTGCCATAGTTATAATTCTTTGACTTCTGCTACTACAAAGGTACTTCCTCCTACATAGATGACATCCTTTTGTGTTGCGCTATTTTTTGCTTGTGTTATTGCTTGGTTTACGTCTTGTACTATTTCTCCCTTTAGTCCTAATGCTGCGGCCTTTTCTTTCAGCTCTAAGGCAGTCATTTTTCTAGGCATATTGGGTTCGCAAAAGATATAGTTTGCTTCTTGAGGCAAAAGGCTCAAAATGGTATCTATATCTTTATCTTTGACCATTCCCCATACAATCCATAATTGTTCATGAGAAAGTGTTACTAGCTGCTGCATGACTTCTTTTACTCCTGACTCATTATGTGCCGTATCGCAAAACATCCTTGGTTGTGATGATAACTGTTGCCATCTTCCTTTTAGCCCTGTGTTTTTCACTACGTTTTGCAAACCTTGTTGTATAGCATGTGGAGGGATATGATAGCCTGTTGTTACATTGAGTACTTCGATGGCTTTGTAGGCTGTACGGCAATTTTTTTGTTGGTAAGCACCATGAAGATCACAAGCAATAAGGCTTTCTTTGTCTTGCACGGCAAAGTATAGAGGTGCATGTTCCTCATGGGCTTTTTTGCGAAATACTTCTATTGTCTCTTTGTGTTTTTCTCCTATGACTACGGGGGTGTTTTCTTTGATAATCCCTGCTTTTTCAAAAGCTATTTCTGCAAGGGTGTTTCCCAGTACGTGCATATGGTCTTTCGAGATATTGGTAATGACACTTAATATGGGATTAACGATATTGGTAGAGTCAAACCTCCCTCCTAGTCCTACTTCTATGATGGCGATATCTACTTTTTGACGCATAAACTCGTGAAATGCCATAGCTACTGTCCATTCAAAGAAAGAAAAGTTATACTCTTCAGTCAAGTGCTTATATTGATTCACGAAGTCTAGCACCACTTTGGGTTTCATTTCTTTGCCATTGACTTTGATTCGCTCAGTGAAATTTTTGAGATGTGGGCTTGTGTATAAGGCTGTTTTGAAACCTGCTTCTTGCAGAATAGACGACAGCATGTGAGACACACTTCCTTTGCCGTTTGTGCCTGCTATATGTATGATGGGATACGTCTCTTGTGGATGGTTTAACTTTTTACAAAAAGTAAGAATATTGTCTAGCTTATACTTCAAGGCTGAACTGCCTTTGTTTTGAAACATAGGAAGCCTGTCATATAAAAAAGCTACTGCATCATCATAGGTTTTCATTGGGTATTCAAATAAAAAAGCTCTGCTTTTATCAAAAAGCAGAGCTACTGAAAGGAATATTTTTTATTAAAAGAAACGGTATTAGAATGTGAGTATCCAAATATCTACACCGTATTTTTCCATATCATTTTCCATTTGCTTATTAGCTTCTTCTATAGAAGAAAAATCTGACCCTGATACTTTATATAGATTACTACCCGCTGTTGGAGCAATAATTTTTGCACTACTACCCAATTTATTTTTAAAATTTAAAGCATTGGACTTCACTTTGAAAGAACCTAATATCACATAATGCCTACCGCTAGGACTTGTTAACATGTCCGAATCTACTGATAATGTAGCGTTACTACTAGGTGCAGATGCTGGTGTTGGTTCTTTGCCTTTTGAAGAAGGTAAAACGGGATCATCTACTGGCAACAAGCCATCGTCTCCCAATGAAAGTTCAGTGCTCTGCTCTCCATCAACTGTTGATGTTCCTTTATTTAATGAATCTTCTGCTAATGGAACTGTATTTAGTTCATCCGGATCTACAATTTCGTCTTGCTTCTCTTCCTCTCTTTCTACAGTATTGCTAGAGGCTATAATTTGAAGTATGCTCTTTCCATCGTTGAATGGAATCAATAATACACTCAAGATAATGGCTATGGCTATTACTAAAAATATAACTAAGCCTGTTTTTTTGGATTTACTTTTGGTAGTAGGTGCTACCGATGCTCTAGACCTTGCGCCTGTAGGCGGGGTTTTACTTCTAGAAGAAACCTTAGGCGCCCCACTTGTGATTGAACTTGACCTAGCTGCTTGTGGTTTACTTGACGAAGACTCTGTCCTAGATACCCTTGGAGGAACAGGTCCTCTCTTGACTGTAGGGGTTCTTTTGATTGACGGACTTGGTGTTGATGGTCTTCTATTTTTGTTTCCTTCCATTGTTAGGGAATATTAAATTTAAAAACTGCTCTTTACAGATTTATAACTGAATTATTGGCTTCTCTGCACAGGAAGAGTAAGCACATCCTTAATATGAACTTTGTTCTTGTAAAAAGCAAATTTACCAACTGTTTTTCATTCTGTATAATAATCTTTAAAGTATTTTTGCGCTTTTTTCAATAAGAATATTTGTATTACTGAAAAACAAGGTTTTAAGACTTTGAGATTTTGAGATTTTGAGATTTTGAGACTTTAAGATAAAAGACGGAAGATGCATCTCTTAATGATATAATGGAGTGCAGAGGAGGATTGGGAGGGTAGAGCTTTATTGAAAAGTACAAGGTATGAGGTACAAAGTACAACGATTTCAACTAACGATTGAGCGATTGACTATTTACGATTTTAAACGTAGGGACGTATTGACTTAGAGACCTAAAGACGTTAAGGGCTAGATTTTATTCCACGAAAGAGGAAAAAGATTAAGGTTTAAAGATCAACGATTAAAGAGAGGTGTAGTGTGGATTGCTAATGTGTGCCTTTACTGGAAAAGAATGAAGAAATGAAGAAATGAAGAAATGAAGAAATTAAAAAATGAAGGGTTGATAGTGGTTAGGTTAGTGATTAGTTTTGAGTTACGGGTTATGAGTTTTTTTTTAGCGGTTAGTGATTAACGATTAGTGTTTAATAAGTTTTGAGCTTTGTACTAAAGATTAGAGATTAAAGACTAAAGAAGTGGGTAGTGTTAATTGGTTGTTTGTGCTTTTACTGAAAAGTACAAGGTACCACGTACAACATTTACTATCGACCATCGTCTCTTTAATACTAGATAGCAGATACTAACTACTAAATACTTTGAAAGAAGAGACGATTTGTATTAGACAGACTTTGTACTTTGTACTAATAACTTAGTACTCAAAGAGGAAAGACAAAAGAACGTACAGACCTAAAAACGTAAAACATAGAACGTAAAACGTAACACCTAAAACTCAATCCAATTGAAATAACTGTTTGGCATTTTTAGACGTTTCTCCTATGACAACAGAAACATCTACTTGCTTAATCACTGCTATTTTCTCAGCTATAAAAGATAAAAAGGCTGGCTCATTGACTTTCCCTCTTTTAGGAGTAGGTGCCAGATATGGGCTATCTGTTTCTAGTAGCATACTACTAAGCGGGATTTCTTGGATTACTTGTGGCAATGTACTCTTTTTGAATGTAACTACACCTCCTATGCCTAACAGAAAGCCGTAATCAATGGCTTTGTTTGCCTGCTCTAAGTTACCCGAAAAACAATGCAATACTCCTGTTACATCCTTGAAGTCTGCTAAGACTTCTAATGTTTGGTCTATGGAGTCTCTCATATGTATGGCTACTGGTAGCTTGTACTTTCTTGCAAGCCGTAGTTGTTGTTCAAAGGCATCGTATTGTTGCTTTTCAAATGTTTTATCCCAGTAAAAATCCAAACCTATTTCTCCCACTGCTATAAATGAGCGTTCTTCAAAGTTTGAAGTAATGACGGCTAATTGATCTTGATAATCTTCTTTTACATAACAGGGGTGCAATCCCATCATGGAAAAGCATTGAGTTGGATAGCGCTCTTCTAAAGATAACATCCCTTCGATAGATGCTAGGTCAATATTGGGCATTAAGATTTTTTGAACTCCTTGCTCAAATGCTCTTTGTATAATGGTATCCCTATCGTCGGCATATTTTTCAGTATAAATATGGGCGTGCGTGTCTATCATTTACTTGGCTGTTTTATTTTGTACATCGGTATTCTATAATATACTGAGTAGGTGAAGCCTACATTGAGTCTATTGCTTGCATTTCCATAGCCTGCATGTAGGTAATGAGGTACTTTATCTTGTTTTGGTAGTATCAAACCAAATTGTGCTCTGGTAGAGATACCCAAAAACAAGTTTTTTAGTGTTTCTACTTTGACACCAAATACGGCTTCTAGCCAATGTGTGCTTACGCGCTCACTCATCGAATTTTGCAAGGAGCCAAAAACCTCATCTTCTATAGTAAAACCTGCTTCTTGGTACATACTTGAGAAACCATAACGCAACCCTCCATACAAAACATCGTTATCTCCTTCTTTATTCAAATCAAAAAAGAGCCTATCTATCCCTAGCGTAGCATAGTACCCCCTAGAATCATAGAGGTAGTTGGCCTCATTGCGACCTGCTACTTTTTGAAAGCCTATTTCTGTTGCCAAATATAATTTTTGGTTGAGCTGCAAGTCTAGGGAAAACTCCCATGCCTTACGGTCGTCTTCAAACATTAAAATGCCTATGCGACTCATGTCAAAGCCTATGTCTAGCCCTCCTTTTTCTACTCCTAACATTTCTTGAGAAAAAGAAAGCTTTGCTCCAAAAGTCAAACTAACGAAAAATATGAATATGCTCTTCTTCATTCTCAAAAACGGATACTATTTTGCTGTTAATGACTATTGAATCTCCATTGTCGATGCTTGCCTCTTGCAAACTGAAACGATGTGCATAGCCACAGTCATTGGATATAAATTCGGAGGAATAATCGTATTTGAAAGTTAATGTTGTAGGCACTGCGTCTGTACTGTCTAGCAGTGTAGTAAATGTGATCTCATGCTCAAAAGGTGAAAGACGAAAGGAAACGCCGTTAGCGTCTGTAGCATTTGCCAGCGTATCTTGATCGATAATGACCAATACAGTATCCACAGTGATGGCACTTAAGTCAGTACTGTCTCTATCATAAAAAGCCATATTCAACACACTAAACTCTGTAACACCATTACAAACGATATTGTTTTCTTCTGGCTTGCAAGAGATCAGAATGGTAGTAAAAGTAATAAGAAATACGATAATTTGTTTCACGCAGTGAAATTAAGAAAAAGAACGAAGTTTTTTCATTAGATCATAAACAAAAAAAGGAGATGTTTTTAAAAAACATCTCCTTTTATGTTAGTATGCATATGGACTATGTACTCATTACTAAAAGAAGGCTTTGCAAAACCATCTTTTGCACTTATTCAGCGTTATACAAAATTTTA
>WTJX01000050.1 GCA_011524675.1 Cytophagales bacterium | reverse complement strand
GGTTGTTTCGGTGCACCAGACTTAATTGTGGAGATACTGTCTCCGAGCAACTCCAAAAAAGAGATGAAATATAAGTATGAAATATATGAAGAAGCTGGTGTAAGGGAATACTGGATCGTAAATCTAGTACAAAAGCATACGATCATTTATACCTTGAACGAAGAAGGGACATTCATAGGACAAAAACCAGTAGTAGAAGACGCTGTACTTAGTTCTTATATTTTTCCCGAACTTAAAATCAATCAATCAGATATTTTCAAAGGGATATAAGTAAATAAAACAACAAAATAATATGACTTTTAAAGAAATACTTTCTACGCTGAAACAAACATTTAGTGATATAAGCTTTGAAGAGCAGCAAGCTGAAGGCTTGATGCCTTTTGTTGTTTTGCCTAAAGAACATCTTGTGGCTGTATGTAGTTATTTGCAACAAACAGAAGGACTTTATTTTGATATGCTTTCTTGCATCACAGCAATGGACTTAGGGGCAGAAGCAGAACAGATGGAAGTCATTTACACCCTATATTCCATTCCCTACAATCATTCTTTTTGTCTAAAAATTCGCTTTGATAGAAATACAAGTTCAGAGATACTGCCAAGCGTACCATCATTGACATCTCTTTGGAAAACAGCCGACTGGCACGAAAGAGAAGCTTTTGACCTTTTTGGAATTCAGTTTGAAGGACACCCAGACTTACGCAGGATATTGCTACCCGAAGATTGGGAAGGCTATCCACTAAGAAAAGATTATAAAGAGCAAGAAAAGTATCACGGAATCACTGTTCAGTATGAACAAGATTAGAAGTGCCAAAAAACTAGATATATTTAAAAGATGCCTAGAAAAATACAATACGAATATAGCGACGAACATTTAAGTGCTTCTGAACCTTTAGTAACCAAAGAAGAAGAATTAAAGGCTGAAGAGATGCTTATTAATATAGGTCCTCAGCACCCTTCTACGCATGGTGTATTGCGCTTAGAAACTATTACCGATGGAGAAATAGTCAAAAAGGTAATTCCCCACATGGGCTACTTGCACCGTTGTTTTGAAAAACATGCCGAGGCTCTGCCTTTCAATCAAATCATTCCTTTTGTAGACCGTATGGACTATATGGCAGCGATGAATTCGGAGCATGCTTATGTCATGGGAGTAGAAAAAATGTTGGGCATAGAAAATGACATTCCACAGCGTGTAGAATATATCCGTGTGCTTGTGGCAGAGCTTAACCGCTTGGCATCACACTTTGTCGCGATAGGTACTTATGCTATAGACATAGGTGCTTTTACGCCATTCCTTTGGATGATGCGTGACCGAGAGCATATCAACAGACTGCTAGAATGGGTGTCGGGAGCAAGGATGTTATATAATTATGTATGGGTAGGTGGTTTGTTCTATGACCTGCCTGTAGGCTTTGAAGAAAGGTGTATCGAATTTGTCACTTATCTTAAGCCTAAGCTAAAGGAACTTGAAAACTTAGTGATAGAAAATAAAATCTTTATTTCTCGTACTGCCGATGTAGGGGTGCTTGACCGTGACTTGGCTATAAATTATGGATGTACAGGTCCTGTATTACGAGGGTCAGGATTGCGCTATGACATCCGTAAAACAGATGCTTATTCCGTTTACCCTGAATTGGACTTTGAAGTGCCTATTGGTGAAGGAAAAATGGGAACGGTAGGGGACTGTTGGGATAGAAACTATGTGAGAGTATTGGAGTGTTATGAGTCTTTAAAGATTATGTCCCAATGTTTAGAAAAACTAACTGGCGACTATAAGCGGACAAGAGAGTTTGACCCTCAAGCTCATGTACCTAAAAAAATACGCCCTAAGGCTATGGAGTTTTACGCACGTGCCGAAAACCCCAAAGGAGAGTTAGGCTTTTACTTTAAGACAAATGGCAAGAGTGATATTCCTGTACGATGTAAAGCACGCTCATGCTCTTTTTCCAACCTATCAGTATTACCAGAAATAACACAAGGCGTGATGATCGCTGACCTTATCGCTATTATGGGTTCGATAGACATTGTATTGGGTGAGGTAGATAGGTAATAATTTTAATGTGATATGAAAATCCGCCGTTTATGATTAAGAAGGCTTTTGCCAAAATATAGCTTTCCTTCTAATAATTAGTAAGCATTCGGTAAACCACGTATTATTTTTTTAGTTGTTAAACTTTTTAATTAACCTTGTAAATGAGTTGAAAATCGGTAAGTCATGCGATGACACTGAAAAATATCATGTATTACTTTTTATAACAGATCTACAGTACTTCATCAACAGTAATAGAAAAGCAAAACTATTGTTTGAACGAAGAGAGTTTAATTTTATTCTCGATTTTTGACTTATTTAGTGGATAAGGAATTTCTACAGTCTTGATTCCTTGGTCTTTTAGCATGCTTTGCAAAGTAAGTATACCTGCTGTAGGCTCTTCCATTATATGAGTATCCATCAGTTTCATAATCCGAAGATTCTCCTCATTTTCTATCTTAGGTAGATATTAGTAAGAAGAGCGATTCTAATTAAGCAATTCACATTGATGTCGAATGCTTATCGAATCGAATAATTATTGTCAATCAGTAGCTTATGATCTATCTTAGTCTTTATTTCTTTAATTTTTTTAAATTATTTTTCCATTTCTAGTATGCCTATCTTTTTGTAGCGTTTTTTACTTCCTCTTCCTTATAACTCTTTTATAGCTATTTTTGCTTTGAATTCTGAATTGAAATGTATTAATTACAATTAATTTTTTTTTGAAGCTAAAAAACTATATTTTTGTTTGGTTAGAGGTTAATTTTCTTTATGTAGCAGTAACCTCAGAATTTGAATTGGACAAAAAGTTAGGTATAAAAGCTTATTTTGAAGTCTATCATAAAAAAAGTAAATCACTTTTAAATAAACATATGAAGCATACATTTATCAGATACGTTATATTGTTTTTATCATTAAGTACTTTTGCTATACAACCAAATTATAAAGACCGTCCTAATATTATTTTGATCAATATTGATGATATGGGTTGGAAAGATGTCGGTTTTATGGGAAGTGACTATTATGAAACTCCAAACATAGACCGTTTATCAACCTTGGGTATGTTTTTTACAAATGGTTATGCTGGCTCTGCAAATTGCGCGCCTAGTCGAGCATGCTTGATGACTGGTCAATGGCCTGTACGCCATGGCATATATACTGTAGGTTCTTCAGAAAGAGGAAACCCCAAACATAGAAAGCTGATTCCCATAAAAAACAAGATCACATTATCAGAAAAGAATAATGTCATTCCTAAAGTGTTACAAGAGCACGGCTACTATACATGTCATGCAGGAAAATGGCATTTAAGTGAATCACCCTTGATACAGGGTTTTGACCTAAATATAGGCGGTAGTCATGAAGGACACCCAAAGAATTATTACCCGCCTTATATTAACGTAGATATCAAAGGCGGAGAAAACGAGCATTTGACAGATGTAATCATGAAAAATACCATTCGTTTTGTAGATACGGTATCATCTCCTTTTTTTCTTTATTACTCACCATATGCAGTACATACTCCTATTGTACCAGTAAAAGGTTTAATGAAAAAATACACTAAAAAACCTATGTCGCAAGGACAAAATAATGCAGCTTATGCTAGTATGATAGAAAATTTAGATCGAAACATTGGCTTATTGATTTCTCGTTTGAAAGAAAAAAATATGTTTGACAACACCTTATTTATTTTTACTTCGGATAATGGAGGTTCATTTAAAATTACTAAACAACGTCCCTTGAGAGCAGGAAAAGGTAGCTACTACGAAGGAGGTATCAGAGAACCCTTTTTCTTTGTTTATAAAGACAAGATTCCTTCAAATTCTAAAAGTGACCTCCCAATTACTCATTTAGATATATTTCCAACAATTTTAAAATATGCAGGTATAGATCATTCTACCTTACTCTTAGATGGAAATGATTTATCTTCTATTTTAGAAGAGAAAACGTATGAGCTAGAGCGTCCGCTTTACTGGCACTTTCCTATATATTTGGAAGCATCAAAAGGAATTACTAATCATGATATTAGAGATCCACTTTATAGAACACGTCCAGGAAGTGTTGTAAGGCATGGAGACTGGAAGTTACATTATTATTTTGAAGATAAGGAGGTAGAACTCTTTAATCTAAAAGAAGATATTAGTGAAAAGAATGATCTTAGTATGGTGGAAAATAAGAAAAAAGAAGAAATGCTAGGATACCTCAATAACTTTTGGAAACAAACAAATGCTCCTATTCCTACACGTTTAAACCCAAAATACCGAAAACCTTAA
>WTJX01000118.1 GCA_011524675.1 Cytophagales bacterium | reverse complement strand
GGAGTTACGTTAAGAACTGACCTTCTAAAGGTCTGTTTAGTAACTAGCCAGACTGAGGGGGGAGTACATGACTTCTATCCCTAACGCAAACTTTTAAACCAAGATTTTCTAAGATGACAAAAGCAGTATTAATTATTTTTTATTCCTCCTACATTTTTCACTACAGTACTTTACTTCTTCCCAGTTTTTTGCCCATTTCTTTCGCCATGAGAACGGTAAACCACAGGTCATACAAATTTTAGTAGGGAGGTTTACTTTTTTATGTGCCATATTATATTATTGTTGCTACATTTTTATACATCTTTAGCGGCATAGATTATGGTGTCTTACCGTTTCCCTTTGACTCTGAACTAATAAGGTAGTGTAATATTTTTAGGCTTAGTTCTGAATTTTGAAAAACGGATGATTTTTCCATCTTTCTATAAATTTCCAACTTACTATCCATTTCTTTATTATTACCCATCTTCAATGCTTGATTTTTTTAACTTACCCAAGTTTCACTAAACCTATTTTACGAAGTTAAAACTAAAATTGGATTTTTATGCGTTAGTGAAGAGTCAGTTTGAGGGGGAGTACTGATAAAAACGTCATAACTTCATAAATTAGCATTAGGCTTAAAACGATAATACATATTTCTTGTTATGTTCATAATGCTCTTTTTAGTGAAATGTATTTTTTTTATCCAAAAGGTTAGGAAATAACGCGACATACATACTACCTGTTTATACTTTTTTTTCAGCCAAAGCTTTTCTGTAAATGCACCATGTTTGTCAAAATATACTTTGTCAGGAATATTTTTCCATTTTGGGATATAAAAGCTGTTTTTATTTTTCTCACCCACATAATGGTATATCATATATTGAACACCATTGTTGTCTTTTATAGTTTTATTGTTCCACACAATATAATCTTCATTACCCAAAAATTCTTTGATTAGTGTTTCAAAATAACAAACGATATTATTGGCTAAACTTTCTTTTTTGACAATATAGGTCATTGATTCTAAATCATCTATTTCTAGGATAGATATACCTTGGTTAAGTTTTTTCCATAGCGAAGAACATTCATCAAATTGTTGTAAACTATTTGTTGTATAAACATTAGGATAAGAAATACTTTTCTTGAATAAAGTATTTAGATATGTTGTATTTCGAAATAGGCAAAACGGACCGGAAATATAGTTTTTTTGAACAGAAATAAGATCATAGTAACCAATTAGGGGGGCAAGAAAATGACTCAGGTTTCCATAAATCAAGTCTATGTCTCCATGTCCCCAATATTGGTATTCTTCAATATATGCAGAGAATAAGTAACCAAAAGCAGGTTTGAAATCTACTAGCTTATAATACCAATTTATTTTTATGGTAATATTAAGTTTCTTACTTGCCAACTGGTTAAATTCTTCCAAACTGAAGTTATGAAAAATTACATTTTCTGGTACATGTGCAGGTGTTTTTAAATCTGTAAAGAAGAGTATATCAACAAAATTCTTATTTAAATCACAGCTTTTTAAAAAAAGAGATAGATGATTTGGACATTTGCCAAAATAAGGAATAATAAGGCATATGTTATTTTTACTCATTTTTTAAAAACTTTTTGATCTTGTTGTACAGCTTTGGATTTATAGAATGAAGTAAATTAAGCGTTATTCTGATAAAGCTTCCCTTGTGTAATGCGTAAATGTTTTTAAATAATATATAGTCATATTTTGAGTTTACCTTTATCGTAGGTAGGTGATTTTTCACCTCATGTATAGCCATATTTTCAGCAGGATAGTTGGCATATTTAGGAAAGAAGTTGTCTGTAAAAGTATGTGTAGCGTCAACATCAAACCCAATATTACTAACTAAGTTTTTTGATGGGGTAACACTTATTCCATTCAACTTCCATAAATAGTAAGTGTACTGAAAGTCCCATATTGTTTCCCTATTTTGTTCAACTTCTAATTTGAAAATTGATTTCCATCTTTTCTTCTCACGCCATTTAAAAGTATAATTTTTATTTTTTTTAAGCACGTTTTCATAGGTAGTGGGGTATTGTTTGATCTGTTCCCATTTTTCTTTCCATGTAGCCCAACCCCATACGCTATTATATTTTGAGAAGTAGTATGGGGTATCAATAGCGCTGTATGTAAGGTTGGAGCCATTGATATGAAAAACTTTTTCATTTCCTTCATATCTAGCAAGCATTTCTGTACAAAAATCAAAAAATGAGGCATGAACAAGGCAATCATCCTCTATAATGATCCCCGCTTGTACATGTTCAAAAAACCAATGTATAGCAGAAGTTACTCCTATAGTGCAACCCACATTATGCTGCCTTACGAGCGTCTTTAAATTACAGTCCCAATCTACGGCTTCTATGGTTTCTTTTTTTACTTTGTTTACCTTAGCTATGTCTTCCTTACGGTTTGTTCTAGCACCGTCTATGGCAACGAATAATTGTGTAGGCTCATATTTTTTGATGCGTTCAAACACTTTTTTTGTATGCTGTGGTCTATTGAATGCAATAAGTAGTACGGGTGTTTTCAAAGTATTAAAAGTTTCAAAATTAAAGCGGTTTAGCTTAAAAAAGCATGATTAAACGTAAAACGTATATGAAAGTATTATGAACTTTTATCTTTAAACAACTCATAATATTTTTGTTTGAATTTGGCGAGCCCTCTGTTATTTTTTGCAAAGACACTGATTTTTTCTTTTGAAAAAGTATATTTTTTTGTCATAATCTTTTCTAATACTGCTTTATAACTATCTTGCTGAAAGTCTTCCAAGACATAACCTAAATGGTGTTCTTGGGTGAGTTCGTAATCGTCAGAAATACCTTTGGGTATAATAATGGGTAAGCCACACGCCCAATATTCACCATTTTTTATAGGTGAGGAGTAGCGACGAGAAGGAATAGGTAAGATACCTACAAAACCATAGTCTGCTCCTGAGAGATAATGAGGCACTTCTTCTTTTTTTAACTTTTGTATAAAAAATAATGATATGTCTAAACCTAATTCCTCTATGTAAGCATGTAGTATTTCTTTTGCTTCACTGGTAAAAACCCAAAAGCGTACTTTTTGATCTGGATATTGTGTTATACAAGTTTTGGCAAACTCAAAGTACTCTTTGGTAGTGTACATGCCACCAAATTTCCCTAAATACACAAACACTTTTGTGTTTTCATCAATACCTAACCTCTTTCTTATGCTTATTCTTCTATTTTCATCAAAATGAAAAATCGTTGTATCTACGCAAGAGGGAACAAGCATTATTTTATGTTCATCTACTTCCCAAGAAGTAATCACTTCTTTATAAAGCGTTGTAGCCGTCATAAGTTTATGCGCTTTATGTGCTATTTTTGACATAAACTTTCTTAGAAGAATCGTTTCCCAGTCATTGTCTTTCCAAACATGAGACTCTACCATGTATTCGGCATGAGGTTCAAAGGTATGAATGATATGCTTTCTTTGAGTAAGCATTGAGAGGTAATGTCCAAAGATAGAACCTGGGAAACCTTCTGAATAAATGAAATTTACCTTGTATTTGTAAATCAATAAGAGAGAATAAGTTGTTCCGATACCAAAGTCTATGATCTTTTTGAATAGTTTGAACCTTCCTGATCTCCATCGGGTACTATGCCAACGTATGTTGTGTTGTTCAAGACTTGTTTTTATACTTTCCTTTTCAGCTTTGTTGAGTTTATTTTCTTTGCTCTCAAAGCTTAAAAGAATAAACTCAAACATTTCTTTGCTAGGGAAATCTTGAAAATAAGGGAGTATAGCACTTTGAAAGATTGGGTCTTTGTAGCTGTAATAGGAGAATATAAATATTTTTTTTTTTACCATAGTTAGGCAAATAAGTATTTTGGAATGGTAGACAGCGCAGCAAAGGGCTTTTTACCATCAAAGAGGTATGTCAAAAACATTACTTTGATGATTTTTAGTTTCATGCGCCAGTATTCTATTCCTGTACAGTTGATATTATGTTTTACTTTATGGATAAATAAGGCATAACCATTGGCAAGCCCTTTTAGGTTTTGCATAGCGGAAGCATGACTTCTGCGGTAGTTTAAAATAGTTTCATTGATATACGAGTAGTTGCTTTCTATTTGATTGCAAATGTTAAGATAGAAATAAACGTCTTCGGAATATTTCATGTCGCTTTCAAATTGGTACACGACGTTTTTTTTGCGACGTATCAACCATGTTTGTCCTAGATGACAGGAGTCTTTTAGAAGTAGTAATTCTCTTTTTGGGTTGCCTTTGAAGTTAGGGATGTACTTTTTCTTTAAGGGTTGAAGGTTCACATCTGTGTAC
>WTJX01000398.1:1519-4307 GCA_011524675.1 Cytophagales bacterium | reverse complement strand
TCTGAATCGGGATTTGCAGGATTTTAGGATTAACATGATTTTGGGATAGAAGATAGTAAAAAAGCCTTGCAGTAGTGCAAGGCTTTTTTTGTTGTATGGGTATTGTCATTTGAAACATAGGGATAAGTGATAGGTTTGGGACTATGCACAAAAATCAACCGCATGATTTTATTCCACGAAAGTGGTAGAGTAATTTACAGTTAAACAATTGATTATTTGTGATTAGTGTTGAATGCATGAGTAAAAAAATAAGCAATCTGCATTTTTGGAACGATTCGTTTTTGAAAAACCGCTAGCGCGCGCTAGTGGAGTCCTATGTAGCAATCTGATATTAGCATTTCTATTCAAGAATATAAAACTTGTTTTTGGCTACCGAATAGCTGAGGAAGTAAGTATAATAGTTATGAAAATTTACCCATTGAGGGTGCTTTTTGAGAAAAAAATTTTCGTAACTCATTTTTGTGACTTCTACTTGTGAGAACTCAAATTTATTGATGATCGTGTTGTTTTCTAGGACATAAATTACTTCTCCAATAGCCATAAAATCTTTTGTACCAATAGAAAAAGGAATAAAGGCAGTGATTTCACCATAAGATTGCTTTGGACTGTCAACAACAAGAGCATCTTCTCTAAAGTGCAGTGCTATGTTATTGAGTTGTAATAGCTTTTGGCTTTTGAAATGTGTAGGAGCTTTATAGGATTCTATTTTTTTGTTGAAGATAGCCAATGCTGTGCTAGGAGAGACCAATGAATCACGGTAGTAAAAAGACTCCCACCTTTCATCATCTGCAAAGTAGGTAATAAGTTTTGCCAAATAGGCTTGATCACAATTTTGAAGCAAGCCATTCAAAAAACAGTAATATCCACTTCCGTAGCGAAACATTCTTATACCTGTCGCTCCTTCCATCCACGCTCCCGTCATAATTTCAAAACGTATTTTACCACGAGTCAACTTTCCTTTTCTTTTTAATTCGTAGGTATAAGCATTTAGGTTGTCAAGTACCGACTGGTAATAAAGCTTTAGAATATCATTTTCATAGCGATAAACTACCTCTATGGAGACATGTTCGCTTTGTAGTACGTAGCTCTTTAGCTCTGGCGTAGCAGAGATACTACCGACAAGTAAAAGGAAGTAGAAGGGAATGAGTTTTTTCATTTGTTTAAAATGTGTTCAAGTGTTCTTGTATTCGAGTATTCAAGTTGAAAAATTGCTCTATGTTACATTTGAGCTAATATTATCTTCTGCTTGGCATGAGCAAAAGATGCCGCTAAGGGTGAATGTTACTTTTATCAGTGTTTTTTATTTGGTTGTAATTCGCTGACTGGCGAAGTATTTCTTAATAGTAGAGTAAATATAAAGAATTTTAAATAGTATCAGTTCTTATCGAATGGAAAATACTCTGAGAGCCCATTTCAAAAACTCATGAAAGCTAAAGCCTATCTTATCGAATACTTGCCGTTTTTTAGACTTAAGCTGTAACTTTTCTATTGCTATTTCGTTTATCAAGCTGTACAAAGAAATTAGTCTAAGAAAGATTGTTTGTAATGTATTGTTAATCAATGTGTTAGGTGTTGTTGTCAATAATTTTGTTTAGGTGTGGCAAAGTGTTTGCTAATGATTTCGTTACATTTCCTCAAATCCTTCCTTTTTTATCTTTTTTGAGGAAATACAAAATATGATGTTAGGTGTATTGTCTTGGAATTAATCTGCTCTTCATCCTCTGTAGGGCAGTAATCTAAGACTTTTTTTGTTTCTTTTCTCTTCTCGTTTATTTTTTTTATTAATTTTAGCGAAGCCTTCTATTAATATATCATAAGTGTCATCTTTTCTAGCCAATAGTGTCGCCTACCTCAAGGGAATCGGTCCCAAAAAAGCAGAACAACTTAAAAAAGAGTTGAATATAGCTACTTACGAAGATTTACTTTTCCATTACCCTTTTCGCTATGAGGATAAAACCAAGGTGTATGCCATCAAAAATATTACAGGTACAGAGGGCAACATTCAGTTGCTAGGGAAGGTAAGGCAGGCCCAAACAATAGGAGAGGGGAGAAAAAAAAGGTTGGTCGCTCAGTTTTATGATCAGACAGGTACAGTAGAGTTGGTATGGTTTAACCGTATAGACTGGGTAAGGCAGTATTTGCGTACTTCTGATGCTTATTTGGTATTTGGTAAGCCTGCCATCTTTAATGGAAAGATTAGTTTCAATCATCCAGAGATAGAAATTGTAGAGGAGGTAGCAGACACTACAGCCTATTTGCAGCCCATCTATCATACTACAGAGAAAATGAAGCGTAGCTTTGTGGACTCTAAGACGCTCAGTAAGAGCATACGTTTGTTGGCAGAAAAAATAGATGCACAAAATATCAAAGAAAACTTGCCACAAGGCATAGTGCAAGACTATGGTCTGGTCGCCAAATGGAAAGCTGTCCAACAAATACATTTTCCTGCTTCATGGGATGAGCTACGTGCTGCCGAGTATCGGCTAAAGTTTGAAGAGCTTTTTCTTATACAGCTAGGCATGGCAAGCGAAAAGAAGGGGAGGAAAGCAACATTGAAAGGATTGTTTTTTGAAAACATCCCTACCATCACCACTTTTTATCGTGATATACTTCCTTTTGACTTAACCAATGCACAGAAAAGAGTCATCAAGGAGATACGGGTGGATTTGAACTCAGGCATTCAGATGAATCGCTTATTGCAAGGAGATGTGGGGAGCGGCAAGACGATTGTTGCCTTTATCACGATGTTGATGGCGCTTGACAATGAGGCGCAAGCATGTTTGATGGC
>WTJX01000398.1:0-1419 GCA_011524675.1 Cytophagales bacterium | reverse complement strand
CAGCACCGTTTCGGTGTGGCGCAAAGGGCAAGGCTATGGAAAAAAAATAAGCATGTAATACCTCATATCTTAGTCATGACTGCCACGCCCATTCCGCGTACCCTAGCGATGACGGTTTATGGTGATTTAGATGTTTCGGTCATAGATGAGCTTCCCCCAGGAAGGAAAGCAATCCAAACCATTCATCGTTTTGATAGTCACCGCCTCAAATTACTAGGCTTTATAGCACAAGAAATCGAAAAAGGAAGACAGGTATATATCGTTTACCCTCTCATAGAAGAATCTGAAAAGTTAGATTTGAAAGACCTTATGGATGGTTATGAAAGCATTGCTAGGCGTTTTGCTCCACCTGAGTATGCCATTAGCATAGTGCATGGTAAAATGAAACCAGAAGATAAGGACTATGAGATGCAGCGTTTTGTACAAGGGAAAACACAAATCATGGTGGCTACTACGGTGATAGAAGTAGGGGTGAACGTTCCTAATGCTTCGGTCATGATTATAGAAAATGCAGAACGTTTTGGCTTGTCTCAACTCCACCAGTTGAGGGGCAGAGTAGGAAGGGGAGCGGAGCAATCGTATTGTATCTTGATGACGGGACATAAACTTTCTAAGGAGGCAAAGATACGCTTGGATGCGATGTGTAGAACCAATAATGGCTTTGAGATAGCTGATGTTGACCTCAAACTTCGTGGTCCTGGCGATATGGAAGGAACAAGGCAAAGTGGGGTACTTGACTTAAAAATTGCTGACTTGGGCAAAGATGGTGCGATTTTGCAGAAAGCTAGAAAAGCAGCATTTGATTTGGTAGATCGTGATCCTCAGCTCTCTTTGCCTGTAAATCAAGCCCTACGCAATTATTTAGAAAATATAAAGAAGAAAAAAGTGGACTGGGGAAGGATAAGCTAACATAGCGTCCTTACGTCTTTATGTCCTTACGTCAATACGTCGCTGTTAAGTTTTACGTTTTCTAGTATCTGGTATCTAGTCGCTAGTATTTAGTCTTAATGTCCCTTCATAATATGGGTTGACAAGCTACCTACCTAAAGTCTAAAGTTTATCTTTATTAAATACTAATCGTTAATCACTAATCACTATCACCCCTTTCATTTTTTCATTTCTTGCAATAAAGCTCTAGTCTCCCAATCCCCACTACACCTTTCTTTAATCTTTGATCTTTAAACCTTAATCTTTTTCCTCTTTCGTGGAATAAAATCCTGCCTTTCACGTCTTTATGTCTCTACGTCAATATGTCTCTATGTCTTGAAATCGTAAATCCGTCAATCGTCCATTTATAAATTGAAATCGTTGTACCTAATACCTTGTACCTTGTACTTTTGAATAAAGCTCTAATCTCCCAATCCCCACTACACCTTTCTTTAATCTTTGATCTTTAAACCTTAATCTTTTTCCTCTTTC
>WTJX01000308.1 GCA_011524675.1 Cytophagales bacterium | reverse complement strand
TTAATGCAGACTTTTGTAAAAGCTGGATAGTGTCATTTTATGTAAACTAGCTTTTTATCTACTATAATCAATCGTCCTATTGTAAATCAAAAGTTATCTTACAATATAAAGTTTACCCGTGCTATTATATATAGGCTTACCTAAGTAACTATCTTCTGCATATGATGAAAAAGCATCTCCCACTATCCTGTAGCGGTACAATCCCTCTTCTATACCATTGAAATCAACAGAAATAGTATTCCAGCCAATAGTTAAAGAGTTAACCTCAACCTCTATTTCTTTTACAAGTTTCCCCATCACATCTATGATTTGGATACTAAATGTTTCTCCTTCATACTGTTCGCTTTGCATCACCAAAGAAAACTGACAATTACTGCTACAAGGGTTAGGAAAAAATGAAAGCTCAGAAAGTAAAGTTTCTTGTTCTAAGACCTCAAAACTTATTTCATAAGGATATACGGTTTCATTACCTGCGGCATCCTCACCAAAGACCCTAAGCGTATAGCTTCCGTCAAACAATGTATCCGGTTGATAGATCAATTGATAGTCAGAAGTTAAGGTTGCAGGTACAATGGTAATGTCATTTTCGTCAACATCCACATAGCACTCTTTTATACCATCTTCATGAAAACAGGTATCGTGTTTTAGTTGGATGCGCATCCCCTCCATATCAGTTTTCAAAAAAGTAGTATTATAGTCTTCTAAAATGACTTCTATGGTAGGGTTAGTTCTTACGGTCTCTCCATCTGTGATCGTGTTACCATCAAAGGTTACATTCACTACAGGAGGGATAAAGTCTCCTGTAACATCAAACGAAGTGATGTAAGCATTATTGGCATAAGTATCTTCTGTAAACGAAGTATCAGTATTGAAGCTTACGGTTAGCGTATTAGTACCTACAAAATCCCTTGTATCAAAGGCTATACTAAAGTAAACTACCTCATCTTGTGTAAAAGAGCCCAAATCTACGGTACTATCGGTGGTATTACCACTCTCTTGATTTACGATCAGGTAATTTGCCAATAAATGGTCTGTACTACCTTCACCATATAAATACTCAAAAGCAAAGCTCAGTTTTAGTGTGTCTGCTTGAAACAAATCATCATCCAAGGCACTAATCTCAGAAAGACTAGTATTAATAGCCGCTTCCATTACCTCAGTATCTATAGTAGTCGTTTCCAAAGAAAACACAAAAGTAGATACCTCAGAGCCACCCTCTGTAGCATCACTATAGTTTACTTTCCAATAATAGGTAGTTTCTGAGTCTGTAATAGGAAGAGATACCGCATCCCAAAGAGGAGTAGCACCAGAACTAACCTCTACATTGGTATATACTGGAGAAGCAAAGGTCAGCGAAGTATCTAGTTCTAAGGTATAAGAAGTGTCAGTAATGCTAAGATTATTGTTTTGAACTACAAAGCTCACCTCTGAGGTATTAAGCGTATCATCCATAGCAGGAGAAAGCAAACTAAATCCTTCTGCCGAGGCAATGACGTTTATAGACAAGTCATTGTTACTAATATCAGCATCAGCCTCGCTACTTTGGCTACTAACGCTTAAAAGGTATTCATTCGATCCAAACGCTAATTGATGATTGGTAAGGTAAACAACTACAGTATCTCTATTATATACAGGAGCAAAGCATAAAGAGTCCAATAATATATTTTCCGTTTCTGTGACCTTACGAATACTTACACAGCTAGAATCATCGTATGCCAAACCATAATTGACGATAGGTATTGTTAATTGTAAGGTATCATCTTCTACAAAGACACTCTCTTTATTAGGTGAGGAAGCTATAATCGTATTTTCTAATAACGCCAAATCATAACTGCTTACATCAAAAAGTTTGATAGCAGGATCACCTTGTAAGATAAGTTGTTTAGAAGTAATGACGGAATAATAGATATTATAACTATTGTCATGCAAAGTAGGATCAAACTGAGAATAAAATGTTTTTACAGCCTCTTGGTGTATTTTACCTAATGATTGATTGATGAAGTCTTTGTCTTGGAAACCTTTCTGGAAGAAAAAAGTACTAAAACGATCTAAATACTCGGGGATTCCTCCATGAGAACTCGCAAGAGTGGCTATAGCGCCTTTGTCCGCAGTGTTAACCCAAGACTCCGCCAAAGCAGGGTAGCCATAAATATCACCCCACTGGCAACCGTTTACATACATAAAAGGATACTTGCCTTTGTTTTCATATTGATAAAATTCATTAGCAACATCACCTATTTCAATATCATTTGTACTGGCAGACGAATGTCCAAAAATATTGAGTACTTGTGCCCCCTCATTTATTTGATCTGAGATATTGATATATTCTACAGGTTGGCTAGGGTCAGTTTTTTGTATTGTACTTACTCTTGCTCCTTGATATCTATCTTCTAATAAACTTTTGTAACCATTCATATAGCCCAAAATTTCGTCGGCTTCAGAAAGGCTATTCCCTCCAGAAATGTTGATGATGTTTTTTTTCCATTCTTGTTGATAGCCAGTTTCTTCATATTCTTTTACCTTATTAAGGTAAGCGGTTACTTGTGTAGGGGTAGTAACCGAGAGTCTTCCTACAGCAAAAGCCATTTCGTAGGGGCGAGTGGCATCAAGCCCCATGGTATAAATCATGTCAGAAGGATGAGAACCACCAGCAGGGATATAATCTAAAATCTCATCGCCCAAAAGATTTTGTGTTCGGCGCACAGTATTGGGTGGCCACGCGCGGAAGTCCATATAGCTGACATCTATCCCCTTCCCTATTATAAACAAATATTCAGGCTTAGTACTTGTAGCATCATACATATATTGACAAAAGCGATAAATAGCCAAGGTGTTTTTTTCACCGTAACTATATTGATTATACAAACGGTTTATGTCAACCAAATGAGTTGTATAATCTGTATTTCTATAACTTTGGTATGCTAGAGCTTCATCCCAAAAGTTTTGGTGTGTCAAGATAAGGTATGCAGGGTCATTGGCTTCATCACTCAAATTGAAATCAACAGAAGATACCACAGGGCTTAAGTAGGTCGAAGCATCATGCGCATATATTTTTTCGACATTGTTGGCATTAAAATTTGCAGTAAGCGTATTAGAAGTAACTGTAGCATCAAGAATAGTAATATTGGCTTCATCATCTATGTCATACAGTAGTGTATTGTCAGGTACATTAGCTACAGACATGACAACAGAACTGCTGTAGCTGCTAGGAATGTTAAAATATTTTTCACTTTCCCCTTCCATGTCAAGCAACTGCGGAAATCGTACCTTCATATACGCCACTCCTTCTACATCAGGACAAGTAAGACAATACACTGTTGCCTTTAAGTTACCTTCAGCACTGATGTCATTAATATCTATGCTAAAGCTTTCTTCTATCGCTCCCGCATTGAGTTTGTCGGGAAGATTAAATGCTTCAACTTGATCGCTTCCTATCTGTATATAGTTTGAATAAAGTCCGTCAACCTGCGTAGCTATTCTGACCGTAAATTCACCTTCGATATTATTATCATATACATTATTTAAGTCCGAAAAAGTAAAAGAATAATTATTTGTAGTCCAAGGGGCATGCCAGCCTTCACCTTGTGTCCATTCGGATCTAGAGAAGTATAAATTCCCTGATTTTACGAATCTACCATGTGAATACACATCATTAAATATTCTTTCTTCTTCTGCAAAGTGGTAAAGTATAGGGCTAGAAGCACTTACCTGTGCCCGAACATTTATTCTCTTTCCATTGCTTGTTCCCCATGTAAGAAAAAAAGCTGTAGTATCGCTATACAAACTATAATAAGTATTTGCTCTTTCTTCTGGAAATTCATATAGAAAAGCATCTAGGGCACCATCATTTCTTTTTCCGTAAAACGCTATGTAGTCTCCTTGGTCAAAGGAAGAAGATACATTTACATCAGCGTAATATATGGCATGCTCATTCCCTCGATGAAAAAGCTGCATCTTTTCTGGTGTTAATGACAATAGTTCATCACCAAGTATGGCATAAAGATCATCATAACTTACCCTGTAGATACCGTCTTGTGCAGTTTCAAACTTTACATACGTTTGACCTTCTACTATCCACTCATTCCCATATTCAGCTGTAGCGTTATAGCCTATCAAAAAGCAAAGTGGAAGTAAAAAAAAATATAATCTCATGTGTTTATATACGTTTTACGTTATAGGTTCTATGTTTTACGCCATATAGTAGATAAGAAGCTAGTTTACATTAAAATTCGATTACTCTGCTTTTTACAAAAGTCTGCATTAAGTACAAGGTACAAAGTACTAAGTACAAAGAATGGTTTCTTTTAAGTTATT
>WTJX01000738.1 GCA_011524675.1 Cytophagales bacterium | reverse complement strand
GAGATAGATATTTGTACCAATTGTACTGAAGGAACTAAAGTATTTGCTTAACTTTATTATTCTTTTGAAAGCTATTCAAAAAATATTAATCATACGCTTTAGTGCCATAGGAGACATCATTCTCACAACACCTGTCATCCGAGCCATAAAACAACAATACCCACAGGCAGAACTACACTACCTTACCAAAAAACAACATACAGACTTACTAAAGCACAACCCATACTTAAGCAAAGTAATCGCATTTGATTCTCAAAGCACTTCTCTTTTGTCCCTCATCCTCCAACTGAAACAAGAGCGGTATCACTGGATCATTGACTTGCATCAAAACATAAGAAGCAAACTTATACGCTATACCATCTTTGCCAAAAGAAAAACAACTTACCCCAAAGGCTATTGGAGGAGGTTTTTGTTGATACAATTCAAGTATAAATCTTCTGCTCCATTTCCTCACGTCATAGATAAATATTTTGCCTACCTAAAAAAATATGGTGTAAGCAATGACCAACAAGGAACAGAAATATTTTATCCGACAGCAATAGAGGAAGGAATAAAAAAGTTTTTTTCCCTTTCGGGGAATGAAATCGTGGCGATATGTCCAGGAGCAAGCTACTTTACAAAGCGTTGGACAAAAGAAGGTTTCCAAGAAGTAGGGCAACTATTGACAGCAAAAGGCAAGCAGGTAGTATATCTAGGAGGAGAAAACGAAAAAGAACTATGCGAACAGCTAGCTCATGCTACTGGAGCTAGCTCACTAGCAGGTAAACTAAGCCTCTTGGAAGCAGCCTATGTCTTACAACTTTCCTCTTTTGCGGTTACAAATGATTCGGGATTAATGCACTTAGCCGAATCTCAAAACACACCCGTGATCTCCATATTTGGTGCTACAGTAGAAGAACTAGGCTTTACTCCTTTTCTCCCAAAGAGCCGCATTGTCCAAAATAGAGAACTCAAATGCAGACCCTGCCACGGTAAAGGGAGAAACGCTTGTCCTAAAAAACATTTTTATTGCATGAAAAAACATGACAAAAAACAGGTTTTAAAAGAGGTTTTAAGCTTTTTTGAATGATTTGAGGGTTGAACAATGGCTCAATTAATTCATGTAAGGCTTTTTTTATTAGAAATAAAAGTATATTTTTATGATCTCCTTACGTAATAGACAATCTTAATTAATGACAAACAATATGCCAAAAGCACCTTATGTGTTAGTCGAATTACAACTTTTAGACTTTGAGTCAGAAAAGTTTGACAAGTTTTACGAAACCTTTTTGAGATTATCATTTAGAGAAGACTTATTATGTTACTTCACATTGGATAAAACTCATCACACATCTAAAGTCATTATAAAGCTAGTACAGCGAGCAAATGAGCAAGACTTTGGAGTCTTAGAACTATTGGAACTAGAGTTATTTCAAAAGTTTTTGGCAAAACTAGATAGCTATTTTGCTATGAAGCCAAGTATAATGGCGCATGTGGGCAAAACAAAAAAACAATTGATACCCGTATTAGAAGAATAACATAGACTAGTTTTTCTTTTTCTTCGTATAGCATTATCTTTATTGAATGTCTCATGATGAGTTAAAAAAATATGCACTAAGCCTACCTCCCAAGCCTGGGGTCTATCGCTACTATGACAAGGAAAACACCCTCATCTATGTAGGAAAGGCTAAAAATCTAAAAAACAGGGTAAACAGTTACTTTAACCAATTAGCCACATCTAGCCGTAAGACCAAAAGGCTCGTCAGCCAAATACGAAGCATACAATATACCGTTGTTGACAGTGAGTTTGATGCCCTCTTGCTAGAGAACTCTCTCATCAAAGAAAACCAGCCCAAGTATAATGTCAATCTAAAGGATGACAAAAGCTATCCATACCTTTGCATCGTAAAAGAGCGCTTCCCAAGAATCATTTCTATCAGGAGAAAAATACATGGCTTTGGTGAATACTTTGGCCCCTATACTAGCGTCAAAACCATGAACGCTGTATTAGAACTACTCAGAAAACTCTATAAAATACGTACATGTAAGTATAACCTATCCGAGCAAAATATTCAAAACAACAAATATGATCTCTGCATGGAGTATCATATAGGCAATTGTAAAGCCCCATGCGTAGGCAAGCAAACCGAAAAAGAATATAACGAAGAAATAGAGCAAGCGCGCAATATCTTGAAGGGTAAGTCTGCCATAGTCAAAGAGTATTTCACTCAAAAAATACAAGAACACGCAGCTAAGCTAGAGTTTGAGCAAGCACAAGAGTACAAAGAAAAGTTAGAAGGACTCACACGCTTTTATAGCAAGTCCATAGTCGCAAACATCAAAGTACCCAACCTTAGTGTATTTGGTATTGCCTCGGCAGACAACAAATCTGTAGTCCACTATATGAAAATCAGAAATGGCTCAATAGTAGGAACAAAAAACATCATCATCAAAAAAGAACTCGAAGAGACCGAAGCAGAACTATTAGAGTCTAGCATCCTACATGTGCTACAAGAAGATTTTGAAAATGAGAAAAAAACATTAATCATCAGTCATATAGAGCTAGGAGACTCTCTTTCAGAACAAATAGCTTACGGCATTCCAGAGATAGGAGACAAGAAAAAACTTGTACTATTGGCCATCAAAAATGCACGTCAAAAGCTTATGGAGTTGACAAGAGATATAGAGTCAAGGAAAAAGCATCCCGAAGCATTGGAGATCATGCGCCAAGACCTCAAACTCAAAGACTTGCCTGTGCATATCGAATGTTTTGACAACTCCAACATACAAGGAACGAACCCTGTAGCGTCTATGGTGTGCTTCAAAAATGGTAAACCCTCCAAAAAAGACTACCGACACTATAACATCAAGACAGTGGTAGGTCCAGATGACTTTGGCTCTATGAGAGAAATAGTCTATAGAAGATACAAACGCCTACAAGACGAGCAAGCCCCCATGCCACAGCTTATCGTCATAGATGGGGGTAAAGGACAACTAAGCTCTGCATGTCAATCGCTCAAAGAGTTAGATTTGTATGGCAAAATCGCCATCGTGGGTATTGCAAAGCGTCTCGAAGAAATATTTTTTCCAGAAGACTCCTTTCCGCTATACATCAGTAAGAAATCTCCTTCTTTAAAAATAATACAACAATTACGTAACGAAGCCCACCGCTTTGCCATTACCTTTCATCGTTTGAAAAGAAGTCAAAACTTCATCAAATCTGAACTTTTGGATGTGCAAGGCATAGGACCATCTACCTTTGAGCTATTGATGAAAGAATTTAAAACCTTAAAAAATATCCGAGAGGCAGACTTCAACGCCTTAGAAAATACGATAGGTGCAGCCAAAGCGAAAATTATTACAGATTACTTTAGTAGCGAAAAGTAGCAAGTCCATAGTCGATGGTCGATAGTCCATGAGCTTTGCGGCGTGCGCCCTGCGGTATGCGCTCAAGTTATGTGCTTTGGGCTATGAGCAGTTAGCTTTTTTCAGCCATTTTATTTTTATTTAATCAATACAGTTACTATATGATTCTTGACTTAGAGAATCTCCAAACATCGAATTGATGTATTCAGTTCGCATAGAACCGATCTCACTTTCAATATAAATATTCTTATCTAAGTCAGAATGCAAAGGTAGCCTTAGCCTTCCCATAAAATAACCATGCCTATATGTGGTATAAGCATTATCATTAGAACACAATACATATAATGCTTCACAAAAAACTTCAACTCCAGTTCCATCAAAAGAGGGGTATGAAATTGAGTAAGAACCATTATCCGTAGAAAGCAAACTTTTATCTAACACCACTTCATCGTGACATAAAAAAATGCAGCCATCTACAATTTTTGAGAAATGAAATTTTAATAAAACGCTAGAAAGAGAGTCTCCAGTTTCTTGATCAATTACATATCCATTAAAACTTCCAGAAGGTGTTTCTTTATTTTCTTTTTTACAGCTAACTACAATTAAAATAAAAACAAATATTGTAAAATGTATTTTTTTTCTTTTCATTAGATAAAAGTTTAAGCGTAACAATAGCTAAAGATATGGAATTCTAAACAACATGCAATATTCTTGATCTTTTACTTTGGGGTAATGTCAAGTTACATGTTGCTACAATTCCAATTAAATCTACAATCAAAATTACACCTTGAATCTAATAAAATTTTTATTAATTTAAAAACAACACACTATTCAAGGAGGGATTCCCAGTTTAAAAATAAAAAGTCAAAAAACAATACGCTTTGAGGGAAGTCTTCCTTCATTTTTCCTAAAAAGTATAACTTTAGAAAAGAAAGGAGTTTAAGTGATAGAAAAGGAAGACTTCCCTAGTTAAAAG
>WTJX01000463.1 GCA_011524675.1 Cytophagales bacterium | reverse complement strand
TTATTAAACGCTAATCACTAACCACTAATCACTGAGAACCCCATTATTCATTATACATCATTAATCATTCATTATCTTCCGCCACTTTCGTGGAATAAAATCTAGTTCTTTACAGTATCTAGTAGTTAGTATCTGGTATCTAGTATTAACGAGTCGATGATCTATACGTTTTCTCAAAAAGGCTTTGCGACATGCGCTTTGAGCAGTGAGCTATGAGCTTTTTTAACGTTCAGTTAATCGTTAAACAACTAATCATTAACCACTAGTTTTAGTCTCAAAATCTTAGGATCTTAAAGTCTTACTATCTCGTCATCAATAGTACGGACTTATCATCACATAAACCAACACACCTGAGATCGCAACATACAACCATATGGGCAAAGTCCATTTCACTATTTTTCGGTGTCTTGTAAATTGCTTACTTAGTGCAAAGTAAAACGCTAATAGAACAAAAGGAACAACAATGATTGCCAATAAGATATGACTAATCAATAACACAAAATAAATGTATCTCATTACTCCTTCTCCACCATAGGGAGTACTAGGGGCTAAAGAATGATAAACTACATAGGAAATCAAAAACAAAGAGGACAAAACAAAAGCAGAAATCATAAAGCTAGCATGCAGCTTTTTATTTGCTTTTTGTTTTATCGCTATAGCGCCAGCAATCAAACATAGCGCAGTGAGAGAATTTAAAATAGCATGTAAAAGAGGTAGAAAAACAATATCAGCCTTATCTATTTTGCCGAGAGGCTCCACAACATACAAAAAAGCTACCGCAGCCACCAATAGCAAAGAAATAGCTACTATCCACTTTAATACAGATTTATTATTCATGAGCGAAGTTTTTATTTATTTGTCAACACACTTATCTCTTCCTTCAAGCGATCAGTCTCCAATTTGTCGAGTCCGTTATAGTACCCTCTCACCCTATTTTTTTGATCTAGCAATACAAACAGATTTGATACGGCTACCACCTCTTTCTCCAACTGTATGCTGTCTCCATTGATAAAAAAAGCATCCTTGTATGCGCTGGTGTAAGGAAGTATAGGGAAAGGTAATTTTTCGCTAAAAGAAGTATCACTGATAAATACAATATTGAGCGGGTATTTGTTTTGATACCACTGCTTCAAGCGTGAGAGTTGGTTAAATTTGGTTACACCCGTAGGAGAAGCCAAAGAATCGAAAAAGACATACACACTTACATCGCCTTTATATTCAACAAGTAAAGAATCATGCACACTAGCATAAAGTGTATCGCCATGCTCATCTACCCCAAGTCTATCCCCATAGTATGGCAAGTCAAAGTGATTACTTCCAAACTGTATAAGGAACACAAAAAAAAAGATCGGAACTAGCAAAAAAGCTAGTAATCCGATCCTCTTTAGATTTTTCATATAAACAATATTAATATGTATATCTTACTAAATATTCGTTTGATAAACTACGCATTCTGATTTAGCTCTTATTTTATAAAAAAAGACAAGCATATGGCCTATTTCCTTAACTGTTTACTAACAGCTAATACAACGCAACCAAAAGCTCATGAGCATGAAAACGTAGTTCCGAACTTATTTTTTTAAAACCATCGTTGCCATATTGATACAAGCGCATCAAAGATAGCATTACCTTCTATTTTCATTGCTAAGATTAACCAACACAAGAAAATAATAGGCAACAAGATACTCCATATCAAAGCTTTAGCTTCATGCCTCAAATGCATAAATTCTGCTACGATAAAGAAAGCCTTAACCAATGTCAACACCACAAAAATGACGGTTAACAAAGTACCTCTTTCCATAGTGAAGGCAAAAGCAAACTCTACAGCAGTAATTCCTGCTAAGTATAATGCTGTTTTCCAAATTTTCCAGATTGTTGCTTTGTCAGCAGGAATCACCTGTACTGGTGCTATTTCTTCGTGAGCCATAATTATAGTAAATAAAAGAATGTAAAAACAAATACCCAAACTAAGTCAACAAAGTGCCAGTAAAGACCAACTTTCTCAACCATTTCATAATTTCCTGCACGTTGGTACTTACCAACTGCTACCCAATAAAATACTAAAATATTTAATACTACACCACTAAAAACGTGTGTACCGTGAAAGCCTGTAATAAAAAAGAAGAATTGTGAAAAGTTACTAGGTCCATATTCATTGCCATACAAAGAAGCTCCGTGAAGATCACCACCAGTAAGGCCATCCATACCAAGACCCCAACCTGCTTTTCCAGAGCCATGAATAAAGTGATTCCACTCCCATGCTTGACAACCTAAGAAACAAAAACCTCCAAGTATTGTCCAAAGCATCCATTTCTCAACAGCTAGTTTGTCCATACGATGTCCAGCTTCTACCGCCAACACCATGGTAACACTACTCATGATGAGGATAAAAGTCATCAATCCTACAAAATACAAAGGATTGTGTCCGTGAAGAAATGGAAAAGCATCGAATATCTGATCTGGAATAGGCCAGTAGTCTAAGCTAGGAATAAAATCTGATACTTTCCCTTCAAAAGCGGGCTTGTTGAAACGAGCGTAGCCGTATGCAACCAAAAGACCTGTAAATGTAAAAGCATCGGATAGTAAGAAAAACCACATCATTAACTTACCATGACTTGCTTTCATTGGAGAAACACCCCCGTCCCAGATGTTACCTGAGTACTCTTCTACATGAGCTGTATGAGCCATAATATAACCTATTACAAATGATTAAAAACCAAAAATATGAATAAATAAATCCAAAGTCCACCTATAAAGTGCCAAAAAGTTGTAGAAATTTTCATCCACAACATTTCCTTAGAATGAACCTGATTTAATATCGTTAAAACTAAAGTAATCAATAAAAAAATCAAGCCTAAAAGTATATGTACCCCATGCGATAAAGCAAGCACATATAAAAAAGAACCCGAAGGATTTGATTGTTTACCACCAAAGACTATCCTATAGTCATAATTATAAATTTCTTTAAAAGACAAAAACTGAGTGTATAAAAACAAGCCTCCCAAAAAAAGAGTGGTCGCTGTAAATAATTGACTCAAATTGATATTATCTTTTTTTGTATAGTAGTAAGACAGTTGCATACTTACACTACTAATAATGATAATAACTGTACTTACCGTAAACATAGTTGGTAGGTCAAACTCTAGCCAATTACCTTCTGCTTTTCTTACAATGTAAGCACTTGTGAGTCCTGCAAAAAACATACAGCTTGATATGGCTAAAAGCCATATGATAAAAACCTTAGGATCAGTACCTCTGTATGTTTCTTTCTCTATTCTATGTTTGTTAACTATTTCTTCTGCTATACTCATATCTTATCTAAAACGTATGCGATTTGAACAATGGGTAGATAGATTACAGAACCTAACATCATCTTCAATGCAGCCTGTCTGCTACATGTTTTCATCAAATAAAAAGTCAATGCCAAGAATGCAATACCTGCCAAGCAAACTACTACACCTGCTGTACTACCTACCATACCAAAATAAGTCGGTAAAAGACTTATCGGTATAAGAAACAAGGTATATATCATAATGTTGAATGCGGTATTCAAATCTCTGCCACCTTTGGATGGTAACAACTGATAACCTGCTTTTTTGTAGTCTTCATACCCCAACCAAGCAATAGCCCAAAAGTGAGGAAATTGCCATATAAATTGAATACCAAACAACAAAAATGCCTCATAACTTAATAGATTGGTAGCTGCTACCCAACCGATCATAGGAGGTAACGCTCCCGGTATAGCACCAACGAAAACGGCAATAGGACCTACTTTTTTGAGAGGAGTATAAGCAAAGGCGTATAAAACGAGAGAAAAACCTCCCAATATCGCAGTTGCAGGATTGGCAAAAACATACATCAAGACAAAACCGATGATGAAAAGCAAAGAGGAAATAATAGACGCCTCATTAGGGGAGATTCTTTTGGTAGGCAAAGGTCTATTTTGTGTACGCTTCATCAATAGATCACGATCAATTTCTATGATTTGGTTAATAATGTTCGCACTTGCAGTGACCATGAAACCACCTAATAAAAACAATACGAAGTCTAACCAAACTACTTGAGACTTGATCCCTAAGATATAGGTCATACCAGCAGAAAAAACAACCAATAGAGAAAGTCTTACTTTCAAAAGCTCAACAATAGCTTTAGCTTTTTTAGAGACCGTTATTTCACTATTTATAGCACTAACTTCCATAGTTCAAAATCAAAAATTTTATACTAGATAAACTAGAAACTTACATTCAAAAAATTGAATGCCTTATATACAAGAGCCTAAAAAACTACCCTTTTTTGAAATCGCCTGCAAATTTACAACCCGATAACAAGAAAAACCAATATTGT
>WTJX01000726.1 GCA_011524675.1 Cytophagales bacterium | reverse complement strand
AAAATTTTGAAAGCCTTGACTAAGCACAAAACCTTAGTTATGCAAAGCCTTCTTTTATAGTAGTTAATGAGTTAGTTTATATGAAAATCAGTACAATGAGTAGTCGGGTTGAGCTATGCGTAATGCTGTCAGTGCGGTTATATATGATCTCTCAGCATTTTCCATTCTTCGCTAAAAACAGACTATGGTTTATTTTTAACCCGATCTGTAAAAATTAACACCAAACCAGACACTCAATCTTAGACTTCAAATCTATTCATTGCATATAAAGATTGTTTGCATTGAAAACCTCTTGCCCGACAAAAGTAGAAAGATAATTTTTACATTTTTTTCTTTAAAAGGAAAACATTAGTTTTATGCCGTAGAATGATTCGCTATGAAAAACTTTGGTAGATTTATTTGGGCTTTTTTTAACCCTAAAAACATACTTCATTACGACAATTTTTTATCTCTAGCTATATTCATATTGTTTTTTATGGGCTTAGGAGAGGTGCAAATTGAATTCTTAAACCCTATTTCTGATGCTTTCAGTGATGTAGAGTTAACAGATATCGTTTACTCTCAGTTTGATAAAAACGGTAACTATAGGGAGACAATAAATGGGCAAACAGAATTAGACTCAAACATCACATTAATTAATATAGGGCATCTTTCTAGAGGCGAAATAGCTGACCTTATATCTATTGTCAACGCTCACAACCCTAAAGTCGTTGGTCTTGACGCGCTTTTCTCTGCACCTAAAGACACCATGATGGATGCTTATTTAGCGGATGCACTATTAAATGTAGAGAACTTGGTATTAGCCTGTGAAGCTAAAAATTTTAATCAAGAGTCTTTAGAGCAAAAACACGGTATAGCATCTTTCAATTACTTAGAATTTAGCACCCCTCAAATAAGTAGTACAAGTAAAAGCTATGGTTTTGTAAATATACAAACGGAAGGAGATGCATCTGATTTATATAATGAATTTGCTATTTGTCGCAAATTCATTCCTGAAGCTAAGATCGAAAAAACAAACGATACTATCCGTTCATTTGGTATAGAGATTGTTTATCAGTATAAACCCCAAGCATTGGATAAGCTTCACGAACGTAACTTAGCTAGTGAAGTAATAAACTATGTAGGGAATATAGAATATTACCCTAAAGCACATTTCAAAACATATGATTGGTTTGAAGTTTTTGACGGTCAAATTGACGCTAAAGATATTGAAGGTAAACTAGTATTGTTTGGTTTTATGGGAGAGACCTTAAATCAACAAACAGACGAAGATCGTTTTTTTACTCCTCTCAATGATAAGTATATAGGTAAAGCACACAAAGACATGTATGGAGTAGTACTTCATGCTAATATTATTTCCACAATCTTGAAAGGAAACTATATTAATGAGATGTCTGACGGTGTGGGTGTTTTTATAGGCTTGCTTATTTCTTTTCTTGTTTTTGCCATTTATAGACCTATATATTATGATTATAAAGTTTGGTATGATGGGGTTACCAAACTAATTGGCATAGTTGTTGTTTTCTTAATTATGACTGTCATCGGGTTCGTATTTTGGAAATATGACTATGAAATAAAGTTTCATCCTGTGTTTTTGGGTATTGTTCTTCTCGCAGGTGATTATCTTGAAATTTATTATGGATTAGGAAAAAACATTGCTCGAAAATTCAAACGCAAGAAAAAAATTATACTTGACTAACATTACGTTTTTAGAAAATCATAAATTATCATTTTTAAACCATCATATGCCATGAAAAACAAGATCACAATTTTAACAATGGCCCTACTAAGTTTGGCTTTGGTATCAAATGCTCAGACACATGTATTCAAAGTTATTTCATCCAAAGGAATGACCGAAATAAAAAGAGGTAATAAGTGGACAGCTGTTACTAGAGGTACTAAAGTATTTGAAGGCTCAAGGCTACGCATCAAAGAAGATGGATATATAGGACTTATTCATAAAAGTGGAAAGCCTATCCAACTAAAAAAACAAGGAGAATATGATGTAAATACATTGGCTTCAAAAATTAATGTACGCTCTTCCAGTTTTGCAAGTAAGTACGGTAGTTATATTGCTAGTAAAATGACTGGGTCATCTACTAGCAGAACAAGTGCAGACATGATAGGTGCTGTAAAAAGAGAGATTCCAGAAGATTTGGCTGTACTAGTAAGTAAAAACTCTCACATAAGGCAAACACCTACGGTTATCAAATGGAAAACTAAGCAAGAAGGACCTTATGAGGTTCGTTTGATGAACTTATTTGATGAAGTCATTTTCAAAACAACTACGAATGACAAGCAGATAGAGTTAAATCTAGCAGGTAAAGATATAGAAGGTAATATTTGTTTATTGAAGGTTGTACCTGTGAATAATCCAAATGTTAGGATAGAGAAAAGAAAATTTGATATCATCTCTGGTAATGCAGCTATAGAAGTGAATAATGAATTATCAGAAATAGAAAGTGAATTAGATTTAAACAATGCATTAGACAATTTCTTCTATGCTACATACTTTGAAGACAAAGGGTTAAACCTTGAGGCTCTACACTATTATGAGCAGGCTATGAAAATGGAACCTGACGTAGAAGATTATAAAAATGCTTATGATGAATTTATAGTAAGACAAAATATCAAATTTAAGAAATAGAGTCTAAAAGATTGTATTTCACCTTATTATTAAACTTTATTAAAAAAGGGTTGTTTTTTTGAAACAACCCTTTTTTATTTTGGGGTGAATTAAACTTCTTTGTAAAAAACAAGTAGGAGATAAAGATAATTATTTGTTTTTTTATCATAGGTATTTTTAGATGACTGCTTAAGTTTATTAGAAACATGAACAATCAAAAAATCTTTCGTATTATTTTTATAGCTTTTACGGCAATCATGGTTTGTTGTGGTATTTATTTCATGATAAAAACTACACCTCCGTGGGAAAAAAGAGCAGAAACTATCAATAAATATAAAGTGAAATAGTTTATACTATGCCCTTAGATAAAGTCAATTTCTTCCAAGATGTCTTTGAGGTAGCAAAACTTATTCCTAAAGGTAGGGTTACGAGCTACGGAGCTATAGCCAACTATCTAGGAATGAAGAGTAGTGCACGTATGGTAGGTTGGGCTATGAATGCTAGTCATACCGAAAAAGATGTTCCCGCTCACCGTGTAGTTAATAGAAATGGTATGCTAACAGGAAAGCATCATTTTGAGACACCTAAGCTAATGCAAGAGCTACTAGAACAAGAAGGAGTCGTTGTAAAAGAGGATAAAATAATTGGTTTTAAAACTTTATTTTGGAATCCTTCAGTAGAATTAGCCCTTTAGCCATACAATTATATCCTTGAAGCCTACTTAAAAGCAGTAAAGGTAATCAAGGAAGTACGTTTACCTTACTACCCTTTTTACTAGTTGACTTCTTTATTTGCCCATGTCTGAGCCTGTTTTTGATATGAGTAATAAGCCCAAGAAAGTAATGACACCATTCAATAACAATAATTCAAAACCAACAGTATAGCCTAAGTAGGTGGTTGAACAGTAGCCTATAAGAAAAGTTAAAACTGGAGAAAACAAACAGACCCAAGGTGTAAAAAGATCATACACTCTTTTCTTTGTAAATAAGCCGAAGGTATAAAGTCCTAATAATGGTCCATAAGTATAGCCAGCGTAGGTGAACAGTTTTTTTATTACACTGTCATCATTTATTTTTTTAAAAATAATGATGACTGAAAACAGTACAATAGAGAATGCTAAGTGGATAAGATACCTTTTACGTTTATCTATCGTTGGTTTTGATAAAAGGTCAATACAGAATGAAGTAGTCAGAGAGGTTAATGCAGAGTCTGCACTTGAGTAAGCCGCAGCAATCACTCCCAATATAAAGACAGATGTCCCTAGCCACCCTAAATGTTGTAATGCTAATACAGGATAGATATTGTCTGCTTCTCTGGGTAAGTCGATATTCATTTCACCATAAAACGTCAATAATAATACCCCTAGTGAAAGAAATAATAGATTGACGACAACTAATATGGCACTAAACCAATACATGTTTTTTTGCGCGTCTTTTAGGGTTCTACAACTTAAGTTCTTTTGCATCATGTCTTGATCTAAACCTGTCATTACGATAGCTATGAAAGCTCCTGCCATAAACTTTTTAGGGAAAAAATGAGCCGTATTGATATCATCAAAGAAGAATATACGTGAATAATCACTTTTGTAAACCATCGTACTTAGTTCACCCAAGGATAGATTGAGTTTTTCTGCTAAAATATAGACAGTGATAAATAAAGCAGAAAGCATGAAAAATGTTTGTAGTGTATCTGTCCATACGACAGTTTTTATACCTGACCGAAAAGTATATACC
>WTJX01000543.1 GCA_011524675.1 Cytophagales bacterium | reverse complement strand
CTATTTAAAAGGCTATTTTCACCTTATTTTCATTTTAGTCGGACGCCAGTAATCTTTATTCATAATTGCTGTTTTTATTTGCAATTACAAAATAGCAATACCTCAGTTTTTATCCAAATCGGTGATTTCTGAGGTTTTTTATTTTTCAAAACCCCCTAAAATAAAGCCCTACTTTATCTAATCAAGCTTTTTCTATTTACAAGGTTACCCTATTTAATTCTCAGAACCCACAAACAAGCCATTTTCGGGCTTCCTTAAAAAAGTATTATCATAGTCTAAAGTCCATTGTAAGGTATCGCAAAAATACGTTATGATGGGCTTTTTTAGTTTTGGGATATGTGAGAAATCAAAGAAGAAGCCCTCACCAGCACTGTACTTTGGTGCTTGCTCGTCAGCCCATTTTTTGGCTTGCTCTTCTTGGCTTATGAGTAACTTGAAAAAAGCGGATAAGCTAGCAGCCTAAAATCTTGTGCGTAAATTTCGTTTATCATCTCAATAGTATCTTTATCTAAGAAGCTTTTCCAATGTGGCGTTTGCGCATGGATTAAAGCTTTAGTATATGCTGTATTAGCTGTACTTTTTGTGGTTTTTATTTCTTCTTGATATTGCTGTCTATGATGTGAACGACTAAGCTGTTTGAAATTTGATGGCTTAAGAGAATGCTCTTTTTCAATCTTAGAAATCTCGCCTTCTAGGTCTTCTAATTTTATATAATTAAATTTTAATATATCGTCTAATTCATTTGTTTGAGGCTGCATATGAATATTAAATTGTTCTGTTGGAATTAAAATATGTGCTTCTAAGAACTCGACAAATGACAAGTCTATGTTTTTAGATTTTCCTAATCCATGATAAATAATGGTCTTGTCATGTGCATTATATCCAGTTTTTACAAAATGAATATATGAGCTTACTGCTCTAGCATAAGGATTTCTAATGATTTTAAAACACCTATAGTTTGATTTAAAAAAGTTAAACCGAAACATGTTTTTCTGATAGTTACTGCTCTTCAAATACACTTCTTCAAAATACTTATGTATCCAAGAGTGATAAGATAGTGCCTTTGACAATTGTTCTTTTTGATAAAAAAACCATTTCATTACAAATGTACTCGCACATTTGGCACTCCAAGCGATAACGATATTCGACTTAGTATCAATCATCATATCTGGAATCTTATCATACGTTTTGGCAATTTTAGAAAAACTAAAACCTAGTATGGGGATTTTTTTAACCCCTAAAATGATGTTCAATGTAAGATAAAAACAATACGATAATTTTTCTTTCATTTCTAATTACTCTTTAAGGATATTAGTCTAGATGATTGTTTGATACTCCTTACTAGCTTTCATACCGTAAAAAAACAATAACCAACAGGAAATAAAGCGATAAGTATCAAAAAATACTTCTTTATAAGATGTATGTTTTTTTGTATTACAGGTTTCATTACAGCTAAAGAGTATATGATGCTTTTGAGCAAATATAAAAAGGTTTGGCGATGTCTTCTACTTATTTTTTTCTCTCACGATTTCAATGGCGGTATTATTGACCCAACAATCTAATAAATAAGGATTTGTACTCAATTCAGTAATGAAAAACCTATAGTAGGAGCTGAAAACGTCTGATTGTGCAGCTGGCTCTATCATAACACCAGCGCCATTGAGGTAGTTTGAGTGTATGATATACAGCGCTGAATCTTCTAGTAAGAGGTAGCCTACATGGCTTTGGTTAAAGCCAATAAAATGAATACCCTCTTTTAGCTCCTTTTTCATGCGTGCAATAGTTTGAACGGTAGAGGTGTCATAAAACGTTTTTACTTGGCTGTGTATTGCTAGGCTAAGGGCTTCATTGATTGGGCTTTGTTGTGCTAATTTGTAGCGATTCAGATGTAAACCTAGGTCTCGTAATGTGGTTGAAACAAAGTAGCCACATGCTATTTGTCCTTTGTTGGGGTGAGCAGTATGCCCCTCGAAAGACCATGGAGTCCCTTCCCAAAAGGGAATGATCTTATGTAGTAAAGATGCTTTGAATAATACACTGAGCGAATCATAAGTTAAGTTCTTTGATTGCAAGCTTTCTCTTTCTTTCAAGATCTCTCGTACTATAGCTTCATACTGTTCTGATGTATCTATGATGCTCAACTGTTGGAGGTCTTGAATGAGGTATTGCTTTTCTTTTTGATTATTGACGACTGTAGGGGTATTTTTAGAGGCTTCTTTATATTGCTGAGAGCATCCCAAGTTTAAGCCGATGCATAGTAAGCATAGTATGTTTTTCATAAGGGGGACGGTATTAGTTAGGTATGTGTTACGTTTTTCTTTTCTTGATTTTTACTTCATTCTCATGAGAATGAAGGCGTAGTTTACCGAATGCTTAGGGAGTATATGCGGATAAACTTTTTTGTTTGAAGCGAAAAAGTTTATTTTGCAGCCAATTATTAAAAGTTCACATCACTTTGTAAGTGATTTCGACTACTACTTAGTTATCCTTAACGTTTTGCTTATTCGTCAAACTTCATATAAGGCATTCTTTCCCTATTTATTGTTTGTAGGGAGTTTTATTTTTAAGCTGATCTATTTAGATGCTCGCTCACTGGCTAATGATGAGCCTTTTTCGGTCTATCATGCTCAAATGAGTGTATGCGAGATCATCAAAGAAATCACCAAAGGCAACAATCCGCCCCTTTTTGAGCTACTGTTGCATTATTGGATAAACATTTTCGGTATCTCCGAGTATTCAGTTCGTTTTTTACCTGCGTTATGTAGTGCTCTAGCTGGTATCCTTGTTTTTGGTATTGGAAAGAAAAACCATTCGTTCTCCCTTGGGATCACAGCTTTTTTATTGTTTACTTTTTCCGACGCAGTTACATTATATGCCCATACTGCACGTGCCTATTCCTTATTGCTATTCTTGTGTTGCTTAGGCTTTTACCTTGTATTAGAACTTTTGAAATCTCCTTCTATCCTAAGGCTTCTAAGCTTAGGGGCGGTCAATGCACTGATGATCTATACACATTATATGTCTCCTTTCATTCTTTTTGCCCAAGGGCTTACGGTCTTGCTTAGTGTCAAACCAAAGGAAAAAGCATTTCTTTTCTTTTTATATTCTGTTGGCTTGACCATAGTATTCAGCTTACCTCTTATGAGTGTTTTTTTAAGGCAAGTGATTACATCTTCTGTACAGGGAACATGGGTCAAAGCTCCTAGTGGATGGTTAAGTATTCATTATATGCTATGGCGTTTTTTCAATGCCCCTTTATCATCCATCATGATACTGCTACTATTGCTTGCTACAGTGATTTATGGAAGTGTCAACATGAAAAAGCTTCATTTTACTAGCTTTACCAAAGCTATCGTATGCTGGAGTAGCATGTTACTTTTTATCTTCCTACTGTCGTTTACTGTTCCTTTGTTTATCAGGCGCTATGTCCTTTTTACTGTCCCAGCGATATGTCTATTGCTTCCTGCCTGCATAGCATACCTTTTCAAGAAAAAACCTAAACTAAAATTTATTTCTTTAGGAGTCATAGTATTGGTAGTGGCTGTCAGTACTCACCCCAATAAGGATAATGACAGGCACCTAAGAGAAATGGTATCTTATGTAAAGGGGTTGAAAAAAGAATTAACCAAAGATGATATTGTCGTTTTTTCTCCAAGTTTTGATGATATGGGCATCTGCTATTATTATGCTAGAGATGTATTTGAGCATTATTCTATTGAAGGAGGGATCAAGAAAAATATGTACGCTTATTTTGAGCAAGAAAAGATATACCCCGTGTCAAATATTAACCAGCTACCACTAAGTGCGTTAGACAAGTGTCATGAATTGATTTTCATGAATGGTAATACAGGGACTTCACATATACTAGCATACCTAAAAAAACACTTCAATATAGTATCTCAAAAACACTTTCATGAGGTGCATGAGGTATATGTGTTTGTCAAAAAAGAAGGATTTAAAGTGGTTAGAGATTAATGATTGGTTTTATATTGACTGCTTAGTACACTCAATACTAGAGACTTTAAAGGGCTGGATTTTATTCTACTTAGATTCATTGATTGGTAATACAAAAAATATTACATTGGAATTATTATAAAAAAGAAATAAGAATCTATTGAGTTGACTGTGGTAACTATCATTCTAATACATATCTATGTGATTTGGTTAAAATGAATATAAAGTAAGAAAGCATTACGGGTAAATCCAGTTGGTCTGGTTAATAGATAGTGGAAAGCAAACAAATAAAATGAATAATAAAACCTTAAAATCTGAAATTTCTCAAGCCAAAGAAAAACTATTGAACGGAGGAGATCTAAACCTTATCAAAAGTAGTCTTCGTAAAAAATATGGAGTAATAAAT
>WTJX01000069.1 GCA_011524675.1 Cytophagales bacterium | reverse complement strand
AGATATAGCGGATAGCCCGCCCCGAAGGGAAACGCCCTAACTTCGTAAAGTAGAACTATTTACGATTTTAAAATATAAGACATAAAAATGTGAAAAGCCCAAGCTTTTCAGCTTGGGCAATCGAATACATTTTTAACACAAAAAACTATTCGGTTTTAACCAGCTTTGCTACTTTTGTGCCTTCACTTGTTTCTATATGTAGAAAATAGAGGTCGTTTGGTAAGATGTTTAACTCTTCAAGACTCATGCCTTTGGCATTGATTTCTTGAAACAACACTTCTTTTCCTTGCTGGTTGACTATGCGCAATGAGTAAATACTGTTAGGGTTGCTGTTAGGGTATTGAATGGTCAAGTTTTCGCCACTTTTTAGAGGTACAGGATATACTTCCAACTCATTACTTAGCCCATTATCCATTCTCAAATTTGTACTGATAGACATTATTTTTGAAAGGCTACTGTTACCATCATGATCGACTTGGCGTATGCGATAGTAGTATGTTGATTCATTTTTATAAGTATCATCAGCATAGGTATAAAGCAAGTTTTCGGTTGAGTTACCAGCACCTTTTATAACACCTAAAGAATCAAAAACGATAGCGTCATTAGAAACTTCAATGACAAAATAATTGTTTCGTATTTCTGAGGAAGTAACCCAACGTAGTTGAACCGCATTGTTGATTAACTCAGCCGAAAAATGCATATAAGTAACAGGTAAAGGATTAAGAATGTTAGAGGTTTCGGTAGTAGCAAAACTTACTTGCCCAGCTTTGGTGAGGGTTTGCCCTGCTTCTGTGGTGATGCTTCCCATCGCATAACCTGAACCTCCGTCTAAGTTAGTTTCCAAGAAAATCCACTTTAGAGAGTCTGAGTCATAGTAGGCCATGTCTAGCACATTAGTAGTATTGATGCCACTTTCTCTTTCTGTATTGTCCCATGTCAAGCTTACTGTATAGTTTGTGTCTGCATTACTACCAAAGTCTATATTCCAATATTCTACAATGCTCACTCTAGTTATTTGTTCTTGGAGTGTGGTGTGATTAGTGCTGAGGTTGGTAGGGTTTTCATAGAAATACTCTACTGTTACTTCATCTGTACTAGCATCTGTGGTACTAGACAAAGTAATAGGCGCATAGATGTTCTCTTTTCCTACAGGAAATACAAAGTCTTCGTCTCCTATTTTGGTTAATGGACCACTAACATAGCTATTGGTAGAAGCATTGCTAATACTAGCGTTGTCTTCTATGTTTATGGAAGCAGTAGATGAGCTTACAACTATTCCATTCGTTAAGTTTAATTCATCGCTTATGGTAACATCTGTAGTCAAGCTCACCGTGTTTTCACTACTAGTTTTGTTAACGGTGATACGATCAATGCTTAGAGGATTTCCTATGATTTCCGCAGGCGCACCACCAGTGAAGATTATGTTACTTCCTGTATTGGCAATCAAAGTACCATCATTTTCAAAATTGTTATAGATGTTGATACTGGCGTTTTCTGCAAAGGTAATCGTTCCCGAATTTACCAAAGAGAATGCCGAAGGCTCAGTATCATCCGTTTGAATGACAGGATAAGCAGAAGCACCAAGGTCAGCAGGAATCAACACATCCAAGGTACTAGAAGGCAAACGACCACCACACCAATTGCCTTCGTCTTCCCAGTCTCCATTGCCCATCGTTCCTTGCCAAAGGGCAGCATTACCATTTTGGTACTCTAGCAATACGTCATTAGACACACCATCACCTTCAATGGTCAAATACACTTCAAAATCAACGGTGTTTTCTTCTACCAATAAAGTAAGTTCAGATTCATCAGAAAGGCTTACCTCAGTAATACTTGCCACTGTGCCTGGAGTAACGTCTATAATCGTATCGGCAGAAGCATCACTTCCCAAAATCAATAAACTATTATTTGAACCATCATCCCTTGTATGATTTAGTGTAATATTATATGTACCACAAGGAAAGCCTTTTCTTCTGAATGCAATAGAAAAGGAGTTGCCATCTGTAGAGCTACAACCTTGATAGGAGGTAGATGCCGATGGGTTAGAAAAAACATTGAAGTCGTTTGTAGAGACAATACCAGCATTATCCTCTTCTTCTACAGGGTAATAGAATCCATAATAGCTTGTGCTTACAAAATTTCGTTGGTCGTAGAAGTAACCTATCCATTGATTATCTCCAAAAACAGAAGGGTCTCCTGGTCCGCCATCAGCAATGTCAAAGACACTTACTTCTACCTCTGCGGAAGTTTTGTCCTTACCGATGGTACATGTGCTACCGTAGATAGTCCCTTCGACAGTATAGGTAGTATTGACAGAAGGGCTTACTTCTACCATGTCGCCAGTAGTAGCAGACAACGTATTCGTTGACGTTTCTGTCCATGAAAAAGAGTTTGCACCTGTGGCTTCGAGGCTTACCGTTCCTTGTGAAACTCCAGAGGAAACACAAGCCCCCTCATTATCAAAATTGACGATTTCTGTCAAGGCGCTATCCGAAGAAATGATACGGATAGTATCTAAGACACTGAAACTAGGGTTGACACAGCTTTGGACTGATAAGGTATAGATGGTAGTATCGGCATCGCCAGTAACAAAGTGTAAGGTGTCGTTATTGGTAGATACAGTAGCTGTATGTGTATTGGTATTTGAAGAAAGCTCAGTCCAAGTATAACCTAAAACACTTGAAACGATATCTATCTCAGATCCTCCCGAACAGATGTAATAATCATCTACATTAGGCTCAATAATGAAATCTGCTTTTTCATCATCATCTTGCTCTAGCTTTTCAAAAAAAACACCAAAGAAATCCGTGCCCGGTCCCTGAATGTCGAAGCGTACCTCAAAAGTAGAGTTTTCATCTAAGTAGCCAGTCCATAGTGTTTCTAACTCTTGCAGTGCTATGGTATAAGCCACCAGATTACCATTGACATATAGCTCTAACCTTCCATTAGATACTAAATCTCTCCTTATGGTAGATACCGAATAGATGCCGCAATCAAAGCCTTTTCTATTCATGACAATATGTAGTCCCCCATTTGTAGAGGTACAACCTATATAGTTATTGTTTGTAAGAGAAGAGTTGTTTATATGCTCTCCATGAACTTTCCAACCCCAACCTGCATCTTCATCTTGTGAGCTTAAATCTAAATCAGAAGAATCACCATAGCTGAAGAAACCACGGTATTCGGTAAAATTACTATTGTAAACATAACCATTCCACGAATAATCCCCTACAACACTAGTATCACCAATAGTAGCATCATCTATATCTATTTTTATGGAATCTGAGGAACGACAAATTCCGTTGTATTGGTCACGTTCTACGATATAGTAGCCAGTCGCTAGAGGAGAAAATGTAGTCGAATCATCGGTTGATGCAGTAGCAATGACAGCTGCACCCGTTGGGTCGCTCCAAGATAAAGCAGATAATTCATTAGTAATCAATGTAATCTCCTCACCAGTAGTAAAGCCATCACAAAAGCTACTGATATCAGCATCAAGGAGGGAAACACTCTCTACCGTAATGACTACTATGGTATCTCTTTGAATAGCACCACTGAAAGATGCGTCCAACACATAGCTGATAGTATCATCTACAAAATCTCCGTCATTCCAAAAGAAAGTAGGTGTCGCAATCGTTCTATCATCCAATAAGTCAATACTCGAAGCCGTGAATGTCGTCCAAGAGTAGCTATCCGCACTAGCATCTGCACTTATTTGGTAGGATGTTCCTGTAGCGTCGCATACATATACAGTGTCTTCGAGAATCAAATTCTCATTAGCAGTAATGCTATTCTCTGTTTTAGCTAACCTCACCTCTGCAAGGGTGAAATTACCGCCTCCACTGGTATTTCTGATAATGAAAGAGCTTAAGGTTGTGGTGGCATCAATATCGGCATCTGTAACCGTAACACGAGTATAGTAAGTAACATCATCTGTGATACCAGTGTTGATGGTATGAAAAAGAGTACCTGTTTCGTCATATAATTCAATGTCGAAATTATCATCTCTGGTAGAGGTAGTAGCACCTGACCTTCCCCAAATATCAAAAGAGAATACTAAGCCAGCCCCCATACTTGTAGGAGTCAATAGAGTGTATTCTACCCATGCGTCTGCGAGGCCTATAAAATGCAATGTTTCTGTAGTACTAAAGGTTTGTAAAGGAGTACTAGCACTTGGAGTTTCAGGGTCATAAACAAAACCATCTGATAATGTATTAACAGGAAATGCGTACCCTCCTCCAACACTATAATTTACGTCCGTACCAGCCGAATCCGTAACGGCTAAAGGTAGTTCTCGATATGTTTGCCCATAAATCGCCGTAAAAGAGAATATAAAAATGGCAATAGATATTTTTGAAGTAAAGTTTGAATACATATTGTAAG
>WTJX01000451.1 GCA_011524675.1 Cytophagales bacterium | reverse complement strand
AAATTTGAAGAAATTCTCACTTAACAGAAACAGGGGTTTTTAGAAGTCCCCTTAATTTCCTGTAGATAAAGGCAGATGTAAACAATTACCTCATTATTAATTATTCATTCTACATTATTCATTAAGCTTCGCCACTTCCGTGGAATAAAATCCTGCCCTTCACGTCTTTGTGTCAATACGTCTTTACGTCTGTAAGTCTTACGTCTGTAAGTCTTATGTCTCAAAGTCTTAACGCCTCATAGTTTCAATTAACCGCTAACCACTAATCACTGAATAATCACTAATCATTATTAAACCTCTTTCATTTTTTCATTATTTTAATACCTCCCCGCATACTGGCTCATCACTAAAAACAGACTAAGGTCTGTTTTCTTAACGCTCTGCCCTTATTTACTGTAGATAAAGGCAGATGTAAACAATTACCTCATTATTAATTATTCATTCTACATTATTCATTAAGCTTCGCCACTTCCGTGGAATAAAATCCTGCCCTTCACGTCTTTGTGTCAATACGTCTTTACGTCTTTACGTCTTTACGTCTTATGTCTTAAAGTCTTAAAATCTCAAAATCTCATAGTCTCAATTAACCACTAATCACTAACCACATCTCAAAACTACAACAAGTACAATCGTTGAATGTTTATGGATTAGTGAATAATTTTTTGTTATTGTTCGACAAAACGATAGGCTTAGACCTAGTAAAAGTTGTTGTTAAGATGTTATAACTAGAAAACACCCTCGAAAGTCAATTCTTAATGGATATATTTCATTGAAGGAGTATTTGCGTAATGATAATAAGCTTCGTAGTTTCGGCCTCAGTTTTATGATCTTATACTAATGAACAGGAAGAACATTTGTTTCGTCGCGTTATTGCTTTCATTCATAGTACCTTCTATTTATGGACAAGAATACCTCCCAAAGCAACAGTACAAACAAGGGATAGCGTACCAAAAAGAGGAACAAGACTCTTTGGCATTGTTGCGCTTAGATTCATCAAGAATAGGATACCTACAAGACGGCTATTATGCTTCTGCTGCACAAAGTGTCTTTGCTATGGAGCAAAGTTTTCTTAAGCTAGGCTCTCCTTTAGATAGCATCATTTTCCATTACGAAGAGATAAGAGACAGTGCAAGTACTGTAGAAAAGTACCAAAAAAGTGAGAGCATCCGTGATTTGTTGATTAGGCTTACAGATATTTATTACACCAAAGGGGAGATAGTCAAAGCCAAAGCCACACTAACCGATTTGCACAATAGGTTTCAAAAGCACCGAAAAGACGACCATACTCAAAGGCTAGACAATCAGTTGAAGCTGGCAGAGTTAAAAATGTACGAAAGCCATTTTGATAGCACAGAACAATATGTACAAGGTGTACTAAAGCATAGAAGAGCCTACGAAGAACAAAGGTTTCACGCCAATTATTTATTGGGGATGAATAGCCTCTTTGCGGGACATTTTAGTAAGTCCGATATGATGGTGAAGAAGCTAAGAAAAGAAAAATTTGCCAACTCATTAGTAAAAGACCAAGCGTTGATTTATGATAAAGTGTTGACTGCTAGAATAGCTTATGCCAAAGGTGATTACAAACAAGGGCTACAAACTTTGCAGGACATACATAAGCTAGCTGACACAACCACATGGGTAGATGCTTTGCTCTATGAAACGATGGCGACAGGATTCATTGAAGAAGGAATGTATGACACATCACTAGCATTGGTCAACAACGCCTTAGAGATTTATGAAGGACAATACGCTCTAGCGAAGTATCACCCCATCACGGCAAACCTCAAAAATCAAGAAGCATATATCTATACACTTAAAAGCGACTATGGCTATTCTAAAGAGCTAGTTTCTGAGCACATCAGAATAAAAAAGAAAGAACAGATGGACAATAGTTTGGCATTGGCCGATGCTTATTATTTGTACGGTGTAAACCAACTGGAGCTTGAAGAGTATAATGAAGGCTTGACATATGCTCAGCAAGCATTGCAAATATATGAGTCCTTATATACAGAGGACCACCTGAAAGTAGCACTGGCTCACAATCTTTTAGGCTTATGTCTGCTAAAAAATAAAGACTTGACCAATGCAGATGCGCAGCTAAACAAAGCCTTGAGCTTATACAAAAAAATGATAAGCAACACACTGCATGTATATTTTGCCAAAATATACAATGACTTAGGCACGCTCTACCAACAACGCTCTCAAAACGATAAAGCCATTGAGCATTATCTTAAGTCATTAGCTATTTATGAAAGTATTTTAGGTGAAGTACACCCCTCTTTAGCCTATGGCTATTACAATGTAGGTACGCTTCACGAAAAAGAAAAAAAGCATATGCTAGCCCTCAAAGACTATCAAAAGGCGATACAGACAAATATCGCATTAGAAGTAGATGGTTCAGTATTTACTACACCAGCATTAGAAGGAGTGCTTTCCAATATGATACTTTTGAGGACACTCATCAACAAAGCACAAGCCTTAGACATTGTTTCTGAAAATATTTTTTCTTCTAAAGAAAAGTTAAAGTACCTCGATACAGAACTGCAAACCTACCTCAAGGCTACAGACCTTATAGGTAAACTAAAGACAAGCTATGTATCGCAAGACTCTAAACTCTACCTATCCGAGACAACCGCTTTTGTATATGAAAAAGGAATACAGGTAAGTTTGCATTTATACCAAATGACCAAAGACAGTACCTACAAAGAGTTAGCCTTTCGTTTTTCAGAAAAAAGTAAAGTAGGAAGCCTATTGTCTGCCATCAATGAGCTTAAGGCAAAAAAGATGGGAGGCATACCAGATGTACTCATTGCCCATGAAGATAGCTTGATTGCTAATTTGACACACCTAGATTCAGAATTGTTACACGAGCTAAACAAAGGCACCAAGGCAGATAAAAATAGAGTAGTACATTTGAAACAAGAGTTTTTGACTCAAAAATCAGAGTATAAGAAACTCCTAGACTATCTTGAGAAAAATTATAACAAATATTATGAACTGAAATACAGCAGTTATACACCTTCTATCGCAGATACAAGAGCATACCTTTTAGACAGCCTAGCGACCAGTAATCGTAAGAAAAGAAAGAGTAATCATACCCTCATAGAGTATTTTGAAGGGAGCGACTCTTTATACTCATTTGTCATTGCAGAAGATATCTTTGAGATCATCATCACTCCCAAGAACAAACAATATACCCGTCTTTTTTCTGGTTTGCGCAATGCTATAGCGTTTCATCAGCCACAACTTTACGAGCGTTGTGCTAGTGATCTATATGATAAGCTTATATTACCTGCCTTGCCATACCTGCATACAGACCATTTGCTCATAGTGCCAGACGGCAATAGCATGTCTTTGCCTTTTGAGTTATTACATGAGCCAAAGGGGAAAGCAATTGTAAACCCCAAAAAGACATATCAGCAGAACTATAAAAAGTTTGACTACTTACTCAAAGACTATCACATCAGCTATAGTTATTCAGTCAGTTTATCTATAGAGATTGAAAAATATAAAAAGTCCTACGAAGCACATAAATTCTTTGGTATGGCACCGCTCTTTATGAAAACAGAAGAAGAGAAAGTGTTGATTGCCGATCAAGGGGAGCAAAAGCATAGTACATTAAACTTTATGCCCTCAAAACAAAGTCATACCATGAAGCTAGACTCGCTCACGGGAACACAACAAGAAATGAGAGATATTTTTGACCTTTCACTAAAGACAAAAAATCAAAGCATCATACTCATGGAAAATATGGCAACAGAGACAAACTTAAAACGAGCGCGAGCTTTAGGTTTCAATATCTTGCATTTGGCTACACACTCCACCATAGATCCAGAAGACTCCAAAAAGTCAAAAATAATATTACAACCAGACACCAAAGAAGACGGGATCTTAACCATAGACGAGATTTTAACCCTCAAATTACAAGCGGATCTAGTAAGTTTGAGTTCTTGCCAAACAGGGCTAGGGCACTATGTACAAGGAGAAGGTGTGATGAGCTTCTGTAGAAGTTTCTTTTATGCAGGTACTCAGTCCCTACTAGTATCCATGTGGAAAGTCCCAGATCAACCCACAGCTGCACTCATGAGCGACTTTTACAAACGTTTGTACAAAAAAGATTTCAATAAAATAGGATCATTAAGAGAAGCAAAACTAAAGCTTACCAAGAAAGCAGACTATGCAGACCCTTACAATTGGGCGTCTTTTGTATTGCTCGGTAAATAGTCTTGGGCGAGAAGACATTAAGACCTTATGATGATGTAAAACCTAAAACACTTCATAGACATATGAATTTTTTGGTTAGTTTTGTCTTCGTTAATTAAGCTCTTACTATAGTTCTACTTTACGAAGTTAGGGCGTTTCCCTTCGGGTCGGGCTATCCGCTGTA